>CALFUK010000011.1 GCA_937929945.1 uncultured Saprospiraceae bacterium | reverse complement strand
ACATCAGTTCGATGATTAAAATAACAGCAAGCAACATTGAAAGAAAAAAAAAGGGAGAACCAGCAATTGATTCTCCCTTTTTATTCTTGTCGCATAGTTTCAATCTACTCCATCAAAAGCATTTGCTTCGTTGCCATAAAGGCCTCTGTCTGAATGGTGTAGTGATAGATTCCTGCAGCGCCTAATGTCTTTGCATCCAGAGTCAGGAGGTGTGTCCCAGCTGGATAAGAACCGCTTTCGCTGAGGACTAACTGACCCATTGGATTGTAGATGCGCAGTGTCAGCTGATCAGTCGCTTCTGGAAGATATACCGCTATCTGCGATGTCTTACTGAATGGATTAGGCCAGTTTTGACTGACGGTTGGCTGATCATTCAGATCAGATTCTATCTCGATTGATAGATCCCACACTTCTAGGCTGGAGCCTACATATGCTTCAGCTGGTGTTTTAGCAGATCTAAGTGTTAGGCGGCTGATTTGTTCAGCCGTCAGCTCATGCTTAAATTCTATGTCTAATGTCATAGCGCCAGCTAATGCTTCGCCACTCTCCGTATGCCAGCTGACATTTGTCTGGGCCTGAGCTGTGTGATAATGCTGCTTAGCTATATTCATGCTCTCAGAGCTAATACGGACCACTTCGTTATCGATACCAGCCACAGAGAATTGCATCCCATAAATTTCCTGAGCGTCTGAGCTGGTAATATGCAGCACATGTGCATTCTGATCGCTGATACTGACGGTCAATTCTAAAGTGGATTCGTAGCGAGTCTCTGTTCTCATAGCTGCATTAGCAGCTGCATTTTCATTGACATCACCTACCTTCAGTCCGATGAAATTTTCAGACAATGCATCGCGCTCCATGTTAATCATATTTCTGGTATCTGAATAAGGCCAAGGATCTATAGTCGAGACGAAATTAAAATCACCATCGACAAATCTCCAGCTCCGACTGTCGCTAAATCGATCAGTGACGCCAAGAATCAGTCTTCTTGCTTCCACTATATCTTGGGTAGTGACGGCGTTATCATTGGATATATCCGCTGCGATAATTTTGTAAGGTGAGTCTAATATGTCTAATGCCAGGATATGTCTCTGAATCAGTAAGAGGTCTAAAGTAGAGACACCATTCGCGTGATCAGTGTCTTTGTCTGGAGCCAGAGCATAGTTATATCCAGTCGGATTATTCTCGAAGGAATATTCACCAGAGTCATTAGTCATTTTTGATTTTGGGTATTCTGGTAGGAAAGAGTTTAGCTCTATTGTGACATTCGAGATGGCATCTCCTAACTCTGTCTGGAGCTGACCCGCTATCGTCAGACTGCTACTTCCCATCTCCTCTTCATTTTCTTGTTCACTACAGCTTCCTTCTGCGAGAATGGTGGTATTGCAGAAGTCTGCATTGCCACTCGCATCCCATATCCATAAGTCTGCAGATACTGCAGATCTACCACCGGCACAATTGATAGCCAGACCGAATTGGTCAGCAAATCCATCCGTGCCTGGGGCTATGGGAGTCTGGCCCTCAGGTAGAAGAGCCCACTGTAAGTCGCTGTAGTCTGTACAGTTATCATAGCTGCCGAAATCTACGTCACTGGCCCACACCACGACGCTGTCTTGGCCTGGACCGATACTGGTGCTGACGGCAGAGATACAGAACGGTACAGGATTGACTTCATCTCCAAAGGTGACTTCGGTACTTGCTTCTGTTACATTGCCACATCCATCAGTCGCTGTCCAGGTAATGATATGGACGTCACCAGGCGTGCCTTCACCAGAGTTCACGATCATGGATCTACCGGTACCGGTCTGTATGTCAATGGTGAAATCACCTCTCTGTACAGTGACATTCCACTTGACCAGCTGAGCTGGTGATTCTATACCATTGCAGAAGTCAGTGACTGTAGCTGTCAGGTCCTCACTGCCTCTACAAGCAGTCGCATCATCCTTTGATATAGCTCCACCAGTCGTATTGACCTGGTAAGCATCCATCACTGAAATCTCAGGTGCAGAATCGTCCACTACCTTAATGACCTGATCAAAGGTGTAGTAGCCGTCTTCTTCTACAGTAAGATATTTAAAATAGACGGCCTCTTCTTGGTTAGGGCCTTGATCTGGACAAGCTGCACATGCACCTTGTGCCCAGTCTTCGATAGCCTCGAATTGATCGCGCGAGCTATCATTGTCATCATCGGCATTAGCTCCATTAGCATCCCATTTACACCAGTCGATGATGGTCCATCGATTGATCAGCTTAAGGCAGGCATCAGAAGCATATATGGTATCTGTCTCCATGCTATGAGCGATCAGGCTGCATGCGGCTTCGCACCATACGGGCTCGCCGAAGCCAGTCGAATTATCGACGCTACAGATCTGAGGGTCCCCCATCTTAATATCAACGCCTGCTACTGAGTCTAACTCGCCTTCAGCGTCGCATTCTAAATTTTTTCCCACTATGATTTCGCCCGTATAGTGTTTAGGCCATTTGATGGTATAAGGATTCATACCGCCGTCTACAGATTCCAATGTGACTATCTGCTTGCAGAAGGGATCTCCTGCAGAGAAGCTACCGTCCTGATCTCTGTCAATGTACCATTCTCTGATCAATTGTTCTGCGCCGCAGTATCCATTCACATCGGTCTCATTAATTAGTACAGGTGCTTCACCATCTTCTGAATCACAGAACTGGCCTGTGATTGTCGGATTACTGATGGCATTCATATCGTCAAGACAGCTGACCGTGATCTCTGGACAGGAGAGAATGCGCTGCGTCTTATCGATGACGGCTACGCCTACGGTACAGATATTATAATTTCCAGCTTGGTCAGTGATCCGCAATTCGACCATCACTGTATCTCCAACGTCTTCACAACAAAACTTAACATAATCAGCAAATACTGTGGTATATCCGATCACCGTAGAGTCGATGCAGATGCCAGTCTTGGGATCAGTAGCGGTACACTCATATTGATCTATGCAGTCCGTAGAGCAGCATCCTGTGGCTCGTCTCACGTGCAGAGATACCTCACCGCATCCTGCATCGTGACTGCCGGCGTCGATGGATTCTGCAAAGACTTTCGCTGCTCCAGCATTGACGCCGAGCATGCCAGAAGTCAGGGATACAATTAGCTCTTCATTACAGATAGCGACTGGTGCCACTTTATCTTCGACTATGATATTGATTGTATCCAAGGCAGTATTGCCACAGTCATCTTTAACCGTGAGTATGGCTTCGATGGGATTATTCTCCAGCCAAAGATCTATGGCGTAGCCATCGACTACCTGGCCTTCTGATAGTTGCCAGCTTTCTGTGAGTAGCTCGGTATTACAGTTATCATCATGATCTCCGATCGGTAGTCTTAACTTACCTGAGCAGGTCCATGGGTCGATGCTGATCATGACATCATCCAGCTTTGCTATTGTAGGTGCTTCGAGGTCTTTGACTTCTATGGTCTGAGAGAGTAGGAGCTGTGCACTATTGTCACACCAGTCTATGATGGACCAGTCTCTGATGATTTTTTTACCGCCAGCGCAAGCTTCGATTTCAAAATCAGAATAATCTACTATTATATTACATCGATTGTCATCCAGTAGAATTTCTTGGAATTGGATGTCAGGATTAGGGCCTCTTCTGAGGCACCTGAGTGAGTCTCGTCTTTCTTTTTTGACAATGTCTATCAGTACCCATAGTCCGTCTATGGCGACCACTTCCTCTACTGTATCGATAGGGACCTCGTAGTGTACCAGGATCTCTTCCAGACAGATGGTGTCTATTTTTATTTGCTCTGTATCTAAATAAAATGGATAGGCCTGTGTGCCGCTGCCAGTCTCAGCAAGGATGGCTTCTGGTGTAATATCAGCGCCGCAGTCTAGATCAACATGCCTCGGTGCGATGATATCTGTGATTCCCAGATCGATCGGTTCTTCGAGGTAGGCTTGAGTGACCAAATCTTGTTTGACTAATTCGCCGTGTAGTAAGAACTGTCCTGTGTAGGTCACTACATGTAATATGCCATCGCACATGTCTCCACTGTGTTCTTCTCTGACAATGATGTCGCCGATCAATGGTGAGTAGCACTCGACTGCCAGCGTATCCATGATCTCTTCTATAGTCAGAAATTCTTCTGGGTAGCTGCTGCCACAGATCGTGGTACAAGTAGGAAGGCAGCCTGTCACTTCTAAGTATAAGCTGTAGTCCCCAAAGGCACGATGATCCGACGCAGATACAAATACATCGTATTCGCCTGGATTAAGTGCCAGTGCTGTCAGAGCTTCTATATCGATGGTGCCAGTCGGAAAGCTAAAGCTGAGCTGGCTCCCGTCTTCAGTATTGACTAAGAATATGTTAATATCGACATATATGATATCTAGCTCCTTGCCGTGTGGTGCTGCGTTATAGATAAAGTCAGAATGTCCAACTAAAAAAGCTTCTTGGCAGGATCCATCAGTCAGGTTGATTCTACCTAGGTAGTCAGTCGTTCTGCCCGGATCTTCATTGATGCCAATCATGTCATTCAGGAAGAGTTCGTCTTCATCATTTATTTCTCCAGAACCATTAAGCTTGAATCCAGGTTCATAGGTGCATGGTGATTCGAATTGGGGTATGACATTAGCTTCGATCAAGACTTCTCCCCAACAAGAATTTCCACAAAAATCCGTAATCGTATAAGTGACCGGCTGGCCTGACTCGATGTAGACTGACCAGTCAATGCTATCAAATGTCGCATTGGGAGATGGGGCAAAGCCAAACTGTCCATCGTGCAGGGATAGAAAATATTTAGTGTCAGTCGGTGCTTCTAAAAGGAAATCTGGCGTAATACCTTCACACCCTTGGGCAAGACTGATATTGACTCGATCATTACAGGTCATGATAGAATTATCTCCGATGACGCTGATCGTCTGAACATAGATGCCCTCATTACCACATGCATCTACTGCTACAAAAGTCCTGATGATCTGACCGACGATACCTCCAGCTAGTGGGCTGCCGACAAAGCCAACATATTCATCAGAGTAGCTCAGGGTTACTGGATTGGCACTGCCATCGATTGGCATACAAAAGTCAACGACTACAGCAATGCCTCCAGTGCCATCTGGATCACAAGCATCGAGACATCCGATGGTGACATCTGGTGGCCCTTCAAGGGTCGGCTTGATATCATTGACAATGTTAATATTCTGTATATATGTCTGTGTATTACCGCAGTCATCTGTTATCGTAAAGGTCCTGATGATCGTGGCATCGCCTGGACAAGAGCCACTGATAATTTCATCATCGACAGCCACTGTGGCAGGGCGCATACAGTCCGTTTGGTTGACCATTGGAAATCCAGTGGCATCAGTGCTGGTATCATCCCCACAACTTAGTATGACATCACCTGGAACTGTGGCGCTGGGTAGATCTGGTAATAAATTGAAAACTTGAGTGCAGGTGGATCTATTGTCACATAGATCCAGCGCTTCGTATACGACTTCTATGGTATATACATAGGGGCAGATGCCAGGTATGGTGTCGAGGGATACTTGATTGAATTCTAATACGGCACAGTTATCAGTAGCCGTACCTCCTGCTGCGAGAAATTCTGAGAGATCAGTATATAAGGGTAATGGATCTCCGCAGTTTAGTTCTGTCGGTGCTGGACAGACAAGTACTGGTGGTTCTGTGTCCGTGGAAAATGTAAAGGCGAGCTGATCAGAATTACAAGCGGGGAATGGTACACTCGGATCTACGACGCTGAGGCTGATGGGTCCGACAGTCGTACAATTCTCAAATGTATATGTACCAGCGGCCGTACCAGAAGTAGAGCCATCTCCAAAATCCCAGGTGTAGATTAGGTCATCTGGACCTTGATTATCAACCGAAGTGGAGGCGTCGTAGGTGACTACGAGTGTGCATGGATCAAAGGCCGCTGTGGCGACCGCTTCTGGCCCCATATACACCGTGACAGTTCCAATGTTTTGATCATCGGTACATCCGTATTGGTCAGTGATAGATAGTGTAATATCGTAGGTACCTGCAGCTGCGTATTGATGTGATGCGACTGCGGTGGTGTAGTCACAGCCTACTGTCCCTAGGCCAACATTCCAGCAGTATGAGAGGCCGTCGCCGACACTTGCACTGGCGTCGAGTGTGATGTCATCACCCAGGCATATTTCAGGAGTGACTGGAAGAGCATTGATGGAAGCTGGATTATCTACTTCCACATTTATCGTTTGTACGCATTCACTCTGGCCACAGTTATCTGTGATGGTGAATGTACGGGTGATGACTTCTTCAAGGGGACAAGTACCCATAGCGGAGACATCTACATTAGTGATTTGAAAAGTTGGATTACACGCGCTGGTGGTGACTTGTGGTTCGCCAAGCGCGGCTGGATCAGATGGATCTCCGTCGACAATGGTAACAGAGCTCGGTGGACAGACCACGGCATTGGTATCGCAGATGGTGACTTCGATTGAGGTGGAAGAGCTGGGACATAGTCCGCTGCCGTCTACCGTGGTGACGAAGGCGGTGTATGTACCTATCGCTGGATAAGTAAAGCTAGTAGTGGGTACGGCAGTCGTGGCATCTATCACACCATCTCCATCAAAATCCCAATCATAAGCAGTGATGGCTCCCGTAGACCCAGAAGCATCAAAACTAACGGTGGCTCCAGAACAAGCAGGACCAGCAGGCATAAGTATAGCCACAGGATCACTGACACAGCAGGCGGCAGGATTCGTCGTGACTGGTACTTCATTGCTCACGCAGCTGGCATCGTCTATGTTGATGCATCTGGCGATGAATTCTGCCGGATAATCTAATGCTGCAGTAGACCAAGTTGCACCATTGTCAATTGAAAATTCTAGAACAAAGCCATCACCACATGGAGTCTGTATGCTGTAGAACCCTTCCAAGTCAGGGTCGCATGTATTGTCTGTTACATTAATAATCGGGTCAGAAGCTACACATGCGGTACAGTCCATTGGGCTTGGCATGATTGTGACCACATCACTGAAACATTCTTCATTAGTACATCCTGTTTGGAATACAATGGAATAAGAACCACCGTCACCCGAAGTATTAGATGCATCATAATAGTCAATGCTGATCTGAGTGATGCAATCATCAAAGGTGACAGAAAACATCCCTAAAGTCGCAGCTCCATCTCTTGGATAGTTGGATGACGGATCATTGGAGGTAAAGGTATTACCCGTATTGTCGATTCCTGCGCCAATCGTATTGATCGTATAGCTCACTGGTCCATTAGGGCCTGATGCTGAGAGGACCATTTCGTCATCTCTATCTAAATCCCAGAGGTCGATTGTCATTTCACATACTGGCTCAGAGAAGTTATATAGGTTATTCATTGAGTTGTCAATGAGTCCACAGCTATTCTCGATACAAGTATGAGATACACCAGAACTAATGGCTAAGTCTCCCGTCGTCTGTGATGATGATATTTCGTTTTCATCTAAGGTGCTGGTCCCATTGAAGGTCTGTACGATGGATAGGGTAGCACTGCCTATTATCACCGTTCCATTGTTCACTTCGAACACAGCATCATTCGATGCATCTAAGCCGGATATATTTCCTTCAGAACAGCTTTCTTCCATGCATCTGGTGATGAATGGATCTGGGTAAGTAGGACGATCAGCACTCCAGGTCGTACCCCCGTCTGTGGAGAATTCTATGGCGAAGCCTGCTGCACAATCCGTAGTTGTAGTGTAGAAACCATCCGCTTCAGGCTCGCAGGTATTGTCTGTGACTGTGATGACTGGTGCGTCTACGATGCAAGGTGTGCCGCCGCAGCCAGGGATAGGTGTGCCAGCACAAGGGATACACTCCAATCCACAATTATCAATGGTCAGCATATCATTCTCGGTACAAGGATCGCCATCATCACAGGGTCTGACTATTTCATCTCCTGTATCGCAACCTGTGCAGTCAGTTGGATCATTTGCACATGCTCCACATAGGGTAGGGAAGGCATTAGAATTGGCGCACATAAAAACGATGATTTCGGTCACCAACCAGTTGCCATCATCATCGATATCTGCTGGGAAAAGTAGCCCTAAGTTTAACTGGGAGCCAGCAACATCTAATATGTCTTCGCAGATTAGAGTGTTAGTCGTTGGGTCTTGGTATTGAAGAAAAACATCATCCATCTGCCCATTACATCCATTGCCTTGTCCAATCTCTCCTCCAATCGAAGTGACTCCTGATTGAGGGGATCTTTGGAATACATAAGCTGTACAGAATAATCCAGCAGCATCTACGCACTCATCAGCTGAGAAATCACCTGCTATGTTGGTGCCTGCTACAGAACATAATGACACATCAGAGTCTAAATCAATTGCTACTACCTGATCTGCAGAACAAGTAGCAATGTCAGGGCATTGAGAATAAGTTTGGCCTATAAAAGTGAATTGCAATATGAATGAGAAGAAAAGCAAATACTTTTTCGATGTAGTTATATTCATGAGATGGTATTAATTCGCTGTGTTTCAAAGAGTTAAATTAACTTTTTGTAAAGCAAAATTACATAATTGTCTACGAAAGTTTTACGCGATAACATATACTATTTTTGACCATGTATTAAGTAGCTTTTATGATTGTAGTCAGTTTTATATTTCAATAAGTGGCAAAAAATGATCCATGTACATATAGCTATATAATCAATGTGTTATACATTGAAAACAAGCCTTATACATATCTATAATAATTAGCTCCAAATACTTTAATTGACTAACGATCTGATCCAATAATTTGAAATCCTCTAACGGTTCTAAAGAACCAAAATCCTGTGATCTTCAAAAAGAGTTATTTACTTGTATATTATACTTGGTTTGGTGTTTTGATTCATTACAAATTATACCAGGAAGGGCTGCTACCTAGATCTGGGTCTGACCATTATTCGCCTTATCTTTTATAATTGCATGCTTTGATTTTTCGTTAGTCAGCTGAACTCCTATGATTTTAACAAAGATTAATCTTTTAGCCATGTCAAAAAACACACAATCCAGAAGATCATTCATGCTGGCATCTTCTATAGCTGCTGGCGCTCTACCTCTACACGCTATCATAGGATCAGAACATAAGGCAACCCAGACAGATGATAACATTAACGAGGTCGGACCCAAGGAAGGCTATACGCCGCAAGTAGGCACACTGGTGTCCATGATGAACTGGATGCGGAATACCGTGCTCAGGTCGGTCCGAGGATTGTCAGTCAGTGAGCTGGACTACCTACACGATGAAGACTCTAACAGCATAGGTGCCATGCTGCTGCATCTGGCTGCGACGGAGAAGTACTATCAGCTCAATACCTTCGACAAGATGTCGTGGGGTAGTTGGGACGCACAGACGAAGTCAGAATGGGATACGCCTATGAGCCTGGGGGAGAGAGGCAGACAAATGATCAAAGGCAATCCGCTAGATTATTACCTAGAAAAATTAGACGCTGTCAGACAGGTATCGCTGACCAAGCTGGCGGAGCTCGATGATGAATGGATACTTTACACTGATCAGTCTTGGGGATGGGGCCCGACGAATAATTATTGCAAATGGTTTCACGTAGTCGAGCACGAGTCCAATCACAATGGACAGATTAAATACATCAAGAGCCGAATTAGCTGAGCTTTATCTTATTGTATTAGAATCTACTGCAGTAAAATCGAATGAGTGAACACGCGCTGCTTCTGAATGATGTACAGAATAAACTGTCCTTTTCGATAAGCGGAAAGATCAATGTCTCTCTGAAATTGGCCACTGAAATCGTTTAGAGTCTCTTTAAAAACGGACTGCCCAGTGATGTCTATGAGCTGAATGACGGTAGGTGCTCTTTCGCCTTCGAAGCTGACGGTGATGTGATCACTGGCAGGATTAGGAAATGCATTGAATTCTTTGAGAGAGAGCCTTTTATGCTTAGGGATGGTAGGTGCTGCTTGGAGTTTTACAGGTTTTTGTTCTGTTTGAGTCACCTCTATTTCGGCGCTGTCTTCGTCATTGATGATGACGATGCCTTCTATTTGTGGTAGTGTCTCTTGATCAAGCGGCTGAAAGAGCTGGTCTATGCTGTAGTCGCCAGTCATATCTTTGGTATTGCACTTTGCTTCTTGAATGATGATTTTTTTAATGGACCTTGTTCCATCAGTTCCAGCTTTCAATGTAGCAATGACATTCATCACCTTTTCATCCCTATTGAGACTTAGTTCTACCTGATCATGTACCTCTTTCGTTGCTATAGTAGAGAGGAGTGACTCAATGCTATGCATCTGTATACCATCTGCATGAGTGATGATGTCACCAGGTAGAATGCCCACTTCTTCAGCAGCAGAGTCCTTTATGACATCTGATACCTTTATACCTGAATCAAGTTCTTCTATCATGATCCCAAGTTGAGTTTTATTGGGTGTAGATTCGCCTTTTAACAGCGCAGTTGACTCTTCTATGATGACCTGCATGTCTTCTGGCATAACTCCGTCACCATTCCACTGGATTGTTTTTGCATCGCTATCTCCATTTTGCTTGACGATCATCACATGGTTGACTTCTTGCGTGCCTCCTCCCAATTCTTCTATATTCACACCAGCTTCATCTAATAATGCCTTGACACCGTCTGGTATGCCATTGCCATCTACCATGCTTACCCGTATCTGCTGGTTACCATTTTCATTTTCTTCCAAAAGAAGATCGCCAGATTCGACCATAAAGATGTGCTCAGAGCCACCATCATGCTCATGATGACCCAAATGATCATTGATGTCTATACCCAGCTCGTCTAATTTCTTTTGGATGTCTTCTGGGACGGTGCCGTCGTCTCTCCACTTGAGCTTTTGCCGCTCTCCATTTTCGTCAATGTCTATTTCTATCGTCCTTTCTATAATGCCATCTATCTCTTTTTTACTGACGTTTACATTCACATTTTGCTGGCTTGAGGATTTATCATCTGACTCTGTCATGATCTTTATATCCACACCTTCTTTTTCCAGTAGCTCTTGGATATCTGCGGGGATTTGTCCGTTGTCCTGCCAGTTCATCTCAAGCGGCTCTTCACCATCTTTTTTAGTTATGATTTTGATGCTTCTCTCAGTGGAGTCATTGTCCCCTTCTACAGTGACACTCACCGTCTTCTCTTGGTCTGATCCTGACTGGAGGATCTGGAGGTCTATTCCTTTTTCAGAGAGCATTTTTTTGACTTCAGCAGGTATCTCACCCTGGTCTTCCCATTCTATTTCCTGCTCTTCACCATCTTTGACAGTCATGATTTTGATATTCCTCTCCGTGGTATCGTCATCAGCATCCACAGTGACATTTACCGTCATTTCTCCTTGCTCTTTTGGTTGGAGGATTTGTAGGTCTATGTCTTCTGCTTCGAGCTTCTCTTTGATCTCCGCTGGAATCTCTCCATCATCTTGCCACTCTATGAGCTCTGTCTCCCCATCTTCTCTAATTGTCAGTTTTATGGTTCTGACTTCTTTGCCATTTTTGATTTCTGAGTCGATGTCGACGCTGATCTCTCTTTCTTGAGCTTCAGATCCGCGAGCATCGATGCTGATGGTCCTTTCCTCATTTTGATCGCTGTCTTTCTCTATCACGATGACTTTCTTCTCTATCACCTGCTGCTTTTCTTGAGCGATACCTGGAGATGCTGCCAGGATGAGCAGGCTGAAGATGATGATGAGGTATATCTGTTTCATGTTCTATGTATTTTTAGTAATCTGTTGATCAATGATAACGCTAAATATGATGATCTTATCTCTTGTAAATAGCTACATTTTGGACTTTTAGCTTAGTCTAATACCAGCTTTAAATTTACGCCTTTCATCATGAACTTACAATGTTTTAATTCTAAGATTACGGGAGACTGTTTTGTGAGCTATGATTTAAATCCTGATAGAACGTTTTTTCGATTTTTTGATTTGGCTTTTATCTACTTCAAATTTTATTTTGGAATCGTCAGACAGCACATGACCTACGGCATCTTCGTAGAGCCTTTTATATTTCTGATGGATGTTAGATGCTTGTTTTTCGCCATTGATTTTTAGGTGCTTTCCCGTCAGCTCTATTTTATTCATGGTCTCCCCATTGAGAAAGCCGTCTTCACTGAGCTCTGCGCTGATTTTATCTATGGGTTTTAGCTGGCCAAGATGCTTCATGCTAAAATCCTGTCCATTTGGGAATGAGGGGCCAAAATTAAAATCATCTAATCCATCGAATCGATAGATGCTTCCTTTTCTGGCTTGACTTATGAGTGAGTCTATGTCAAGAGAATTAAGCTTCATGTCTTCTAAGAAGCGCATTTCAGGTATTGATTCTATAATGCCAGAAATATCGATATCCATAGAATCGAATTGGGGATAGTCACTACCATCTTCAAAGAAAAAGCGGAATTGATCACGATTTGATTTTAAGTGATTCGGATCGAATTCAAAGCCTCTAAAACTCTCCTTAAGTTTTTCTTGTATCCCGTGTGTATCAAACTGATCCATGTAGAAATTAAAAAATCTTGAATCTGAGCTCGATGGGTCGTGTGAGATATCTACATCTATTTGATCTAAGTATTTTTCATACTCCTCTTCTGGGATCTCTTCGCCATCTATTCGTAAGTGCTTGATCTCACCATTCTCCATGCTCAATTCTATTTCCTGATTCTGATGCTGGGAGTTGATAGTGATTTTGGCTTGACTCTGATCAGGTATCGTGTCGATGATCAGCCTTCTTGTATTAGTTTTATCGTCAGTGAGGCTGATGACCTTGAATGGACCTTCAGGTGATTCAGATGACTCCGCTGCAGCTACTGACTGGACCTGAGGGAAGAGATAGGTAGCTGTGGAGGCAGCAGGCTGGCAGTCATCTACGTGAGATTCTACGACATTGAGTTCTATCTGGCTAGTCGTGACTGACTCTGATTGCATCGGCACATCATTTTTAGAAAATCCGACGAAGAAGCTAAAGAGTAGTACGGTCGCGATCAGTCGCTCTCTGATTTGACTTTTATTTTGCGGCTGATTGATGATTCTCTGAATTCGGTGGAGCAGCATGTTTTTATTTCGGGCCATGGGGATGGCTAAGCTTGGTATGCGGCTGAGCTTCAGTTCTTCCAGTTTGACCAGAGCATTAGCATAGGTCACTTTATTGCCAGTCAGTTTTACAGCTAAGTCGTCACAGCAGTTTTCTCTTTCTGATCGGACATTGGCAGATATCCACCAGACTGCAGGGTGATAATAGAAGATCATTTCGATTACTGATAAGATCATGTTGTGTAAGAAGTCATTGCGATATACATGCGCTAATTCGTGGGCCAGCACTGCTTCAGTTTCTTCCATGCTCAAGCGATTAATCATGCCTATGGGAAATAAGATAACTGGCTTCAGGTAACCTATGAGCATGGGTGTGGTCACTTTTATGCTTTCTGCTACGATGATGGTCGAGCTCAGGTTCAGCTGCTTTGTAATTTTCTGCAGACTGAGCTTCACATGGCTGGGTAGGCTGTGGGAATATCCTTTTTTCATATATCTGATATACAGTAATGAGCCTGCTAATTTCAAGGTAAAGAGACAGATGCCCATGATCCACATAGCAGCTATGGTCGCAGGATGTGCTTGTATCCAGCTGATGACGCTGGAGATGAGCGTCGTATCATCCGAAGCAGAGGGAGGTGCCAAGCAGCCCGCTGGGAATGCATCACCAGAGGCTAAGGTGGCTGCCTCAGTCTGACTGCCGCTGACATAATAGATGCAAAAAGTGATCATTGCACCCAGGAGTACAAACAGCATGGCGCAGTATGATATCCTGTATCGGACGCGGGCGTCTTCCTCTCTGTATAAATGAAGAAAGGCTGACATGATCAGAGCGATGAGGGCTGCCTGCCACAGGGAGTGGATGAGTGTGTAGGCTATGGCAGATGCTACATTGTCGTTGAGCAGTGTGGATAGATAGCTAATCATGTTTTACATTTTCGAGTTGAGAAATGAGCTTTTTAATTTGGTCGAGTTCTTCGTTGGTCGTCTTATGATTACCCAGTGCTTGCAGGACGAGCTCCATGGCTGATCCGCCAAAGGCCTGATCCACCAGACTTTTGATCAGATTTTTCTGGGTATCGTGTTCGAGGATATTCGCTTGGTAGATGTGTGTCTTCGAATCCGTATTTCGATTGACAAGATTTTTCTCCGCCATGATTTGCATCAACTTGAGCGTGGTCGTGTATCCGACTTGTTTCTCTACGCTTAGGACATTATTGACTTCACGTACTGTGGATGGTCCTTCTGTCCAAAGGATACGGAGGATTTGGAGTTCTGATTCTGTGGGTTTGGGGTGCTTCTTCATTATATACGAATCCTTTCGTAGACAATGTTATACGAAATAGTTCGTAGATAAAAATTTTTGAGCTTTTTTTGTCCCATATCTTATGGTGTTCGTATATTTTTATGATTTCATTAACAGCTATACATGTATCTTGAGATTAAAATTACCTCATGAACCTTTACACATCACTCACGATTCTATGCCTATGGAGTATGGCTTTGCAGGCTCAAGTAAATTTTTTAGATATCAGTCTGAATGAAGCGACAGCACTGGCAGAGCAGGAAGACAAATTAGTCTTTGTGGACGTATACACCACTTGGTGTGGGCCGTGCAAAAAGATGGATCATACCACATTTCAAGACTCAGCCGTAGCCATGCTGATGGATGCCAAATACATCAGCTTGAAATGGGATGCAGAAAGTGAGCAGCATCAGGATCAGGTACGACTGCATGAAGTGGACTCATATCCAAGTTATCTCATTTTTGATTCATCGGGTCAGATGGTAGCTAAGCTGTCAGGCTATTCTGCTGCATCAGCATTTAAGAAGAAGGTCGATGGAATAAGCACACATGTGAGTCGGCTGACATCTTATAATGATGAGGCAGACTTTAGTTCCATGGTCTTTTCTGAGATGCATGAATTACTATTGTCCACGCGCGGATTAAGCTATGAGTGGAAAGAGTCGCTCTTTGATCAATACTTCGAAAACCTAGCCGAAGATGAAAGCATAGGGTGGGATACATTGACAATATTGATTGACCATTTTTCGAAGGAGAGATTATCTCTTTTTGATAGGATCGTCAGTCATATCGATCCGATCTCTCCTATGCAAAAAGGCTTTATGGAGAAGATGGAAGTATTCAGTCCGATATCACAAGTGCTTCGTCAGACCATATCCGCTGCCAAAGAAGCAGGGGATAAGCGTCAATTAGTTTTAGCCTTTAGCTATCGCACAGCATTAGAGGATGCCCTATTTGGAAAAGAGACTCAATTAAAAAGTGTGAAGGTGAATCGAGCGGATCTTCTTGATTTCTACAGAATCAATAAGCAGAAAGATGCCTATGCGGCTCTATCCGATACTATGGTGTCAGAGTATATCTTACCATACCCCCCAGAGCGTATCAAGAAACAAGATGAGTACTCAAGAAAATTCTTGTCTAAAATGGCTAAAACTATGAATGAAGTAGTGGTCCCGACAGAGACTCCTCGGGATAGCCTTACCCATAATTATATTTCCGCTTGCCAAGCTGGTGAAAGACTGTACCAAATCAGTGAGACCTTTCTTGACTTTTTTGAAGATCAGGATCGCTTAGAGAAAGCTGCAAGCTGGGCGGTATTAGCTACAGAGTTTTGTCCACTACCAGAATATTATCTAAACCATGCGAAGCTTTTGTATAAGCTGGATGATCTCGCCACTGCTCAGGAGCAAATTTCAAAGGCCTCTGATTCCAATTACCTAACTCCAGAAATCGCAAAATCAATTGACGAATTTCAATCTATGCACAAGTCTAATTAAATCATCATTTAGCCACTATTGATAATGATCAGATCTATTCTAATTGCAGTATTTCTCCTGCTGGGAGTCGTTGTAGCCTTTGGAGCCTACAAGTTTTTCACTAAGTCTACCGCCGATACTATATTGGATTTTATGAAGACTAACCCTGATAAGTTTGCGCTCAAGTTAATATATGATGACGAGCTAGTGGTCCAGACGGCAGAGGATCAAATGATGCCTCTGGCGAGCACAGTCAAAATCATCATCGCGATCGAATACGCTGAGCAGCTGGCTGCTGGCAGCATCAGTGCAGATGAGAAAGTCATGATTTCGGATTTGGATAAATTTTATGTGCCGAATACTGATGGGGGAGCCCACATGGCATGGTTCAAAGAGGTGAAGGGTGCAGTCGAAAATGACGAAATACCGATCCATGAAGTCGCCAAAGGCATGATCAAGTACAGCTCCAATGCTAATACAGAGTGGCTCACTCATCGGCTGGGTCTTCACAAGGTGAATGAGCGCATAGAGGCTTTAGGTATTAACGATCATTCTGCGATCAGCTACATCGTATCTGCGCTCTTTGTGGGAAAAGAAGCATTCCCAGAGCTTACTGGCCCTGCGCTGGCGGCAGCGATAGCTGAGCTCACACACGAAGAATATACTGCTGTGATCAGTACCATTCATGACAAGCTGATCTCTGATGCTGAATATAAAAAGGACATTGGTGACTTAGGGATGGAGGTACAGCGCGCGTGGTCAGACCGGCTGCCAGCATCTACCGTATCAGAGTACACAGGGCTGATGTCCAAGTTTAATTCTCGTACCTACTTCGCTGAAGATGTGCAGGCGACCCTTGATGGTATCATGCAGTGGATCTTTGATTATCCTGGTAATCGTGAGATTTATAAATATTTTGGGATGAAGGGTGGCTCTACTGCTTTCGTGCTCACTCAGGCACTGTATGTCACGGATCAATCAGGCCACAAAACTGAATTAGCCTATTTTTTTAATGACCTAAATTTTATCGAGAATATGAAGCTGCAGGCTGGGATGAATGACTTTCATATTCAGGTGATCAATGATGCTGCTTATCGGGAGAAGCTGGTGGGGGAGTTATGAGATAATGAGTTTCTGAGTTATGAGATAGTGAGATATGAGATAGTGAGTATTCGAGACTTGAGATATGCGGCCTTGAGAGAATTGAGTATTGGGGTATGCACTATAAGTCAGTGTTATATTCGAATTAGTTAGGTGATTGGGAAATGGAAGGGGGACGGGTCTTGGGATTCATCGTCTTCTGTCTCTTCTGCTTGTGAAGCTTCTTTTTGGATAAAGTCTACGTTTTGATTCAGCTGATTGATATGCTCTCTGATTAAATGTAAGCTGTCTTTGCTTTTTTGACTCAAGTGATTGTCCTTGTCCCTAAAGATGATATAAGATAGGCCGTTGATGATTCGCATAGAGGTCTTCAGTTCATGTGCTGTCATCTGCTCTATTTTAGTGAATCCTGAACTGTTTTCAGATATTTTTCTGGAGAGGACAAAGTCTTTTCTATGTCCCTCCTCATTCTTATAGGCAGCATAGAGCATAATCATCAGGATGATAATGAATGAGCTCATTTGAAGTGCCACGATCGGAAGAGTCAGTTCTTGATGAAATACCAGATAATAAAATAAGCCAATAACATTCACCAAGCCAAAAATGAGCTTTGCCATAAAGCTTATGGTCATAAAGGCTGAGGCCCAAGTGAGGAGGATCAGCGTTACTAATAAATAATAAAAGTCAGGAATGCCCTCGTGCATAGAGATGAACAAGTGAAGTGCCTGTCCTGCAGAGATAGAGCCGATTACCGCTATGCGC
The DNA here is from genome assembly GCA_937929945.1 of uncultured Saprospiraceae bacterium. Classification (GTDB taxonomy): domain Bacteria; phylum Bacteroidota; class Bacteroidia; order Chitinophagales; family Saprospiraceae; genus CALFUK01. Next base: position 1,857 of record CALFUK010000011.1, on the reverse strand, counting down.
CTGAGCATATGGTTGTTGATAAACAGCTTCGTATAACTCAAGGCAAAGAATATCATGGTCGTAGGAAACACCAAAATCAATCTGACAAACTTGTGAATGCCTATATGCGGAAGCAGCAACAGATCATCTACGAAGAAAAATCCTCCATAAATGAGGGCACCAAACAAAACCAAAATTCGATAAACGACTAATTCTGTGGGGAATATGTGCTGCTTGAACTCCAGTTCCAATGCAGGATCAGCATGATATAGCGGGCTCGTATTTAACACAACTGGTTTTAAGAATTGAATAGAATACGCAGAGATGTAGTTAGGTTAAAAATAGGGTAATTTTTCATTTTATACTGAAGGAAATTAGGTTTTTTGAACTCTAATTTTTTAAACAGCTATAGTAGATGGTTCACCTGAATTTAAATCTGATAGACCCTGATTTTTCGTTTCTTCACGGATGTGTTATTGAGGGTAGCTATGACGTGCTTGGCCTTTTTCGTGGTGACGGCGACGAAAGCACATTCGGGTTTGAGCTCTATCAGGCCGAGCTCATCTTTTTCTACAGTAGTCTTTTTCAGGATCATTCCTACGATGTCGCCTTTGGAAATCTTATCTCTTCGGCCTCCCGAAATAAATAGGGTAGCCATTGGGGGATTCGTAAACTCTTGTTCATGTCGATCCAAGCTTTCTACTTCGCAGTCTTCGAGGAAATGAGGAATCTCGTCATCCTTCCACATGATCACATATGCGGCTCCGTCTTTATTCATCCGAGCTGTCCGCCCATTGCGATGGATGAACTCTTGCTCTCTTAGCGGCATATGGTAGTGGATGATGGCCTGAATCTCAGCGACATCAAGCCCTCTGGCTGCTAAGTCAGTTGCCAATAATATTTTGATGGTGCTGTTTCTGAATTTGATCAGAATCCGCTCTCTGTCTTTCTGCTCCATTCCTCCATAGAAGGAGCCGTGGACGATGCCATGATCGTCCAGATAGTCACTGACTCTTTCTATGCTATCCTTAAAATTACAAAAGATGATCATGTGCTGATCCCCTAAGTGCCTGACAGCGCGAAGTAGTGTGCTTAGTTTATCTTTTTCTGGAGAGATGATCTTTCTGATCTTCAGTCCTGCATTAGCGTCTTGGAGGTAGTTGAGCTCAGAGGGGTCTTGCAGTGGCACGAAGGAGGGTAGTGATATAGCATCAGTAGCTGAGGTGAGGATGTACTGCTGTACCTCCTGCAGCTCACCGATGATTTCCCGCATGTCTTCTTCAAATCCGATTTCCAGTGATTTATCGAATTCATCCAAGACCACTATTTTGATTTTATCCGTATCGAAGCTCTCGCGTCTGAGATGATCCGCCAGTCTGCCTGGAGTCCCGATGAGGATGGCAGGATTGTGCTGCAGATCGATCTTGTCCTTAGCGATGGCGCGGCCTCCATAGACGACATTAGTCTTATAGCCAGAGCCCATCTCACGCGCGACTGACTCGATCTGAATGGCCAGCTCTCTAGAGGGAGCCACGACTAATACCTGTACCGCTGTAGAGGCAGCATCCAAAGACTCTATGATGGGTAATAGAAAGGCAAGCGTCTTACCCGTACCCGTAGGCGAAAGCAGAACGACATCTTTTTTAGAAGCGATGGCCTTGGCAGATTCCTGCTGCATGTCATTCAGCTCAGCAATGCCGAGCTTAGCTAAGATGGAAGATCGATCCTTGATGTGAGTCCTCATGCCACAAAGCTAAGCATTCCTAAAGCCCTTCTAAGAAATTCTTCATCACTAAGACGCTTAAAATCCTTGCCCTTCACTCATAACTCTCCACTCCGCACCAGCCAGATGCTGAAACAAGTTCAGCATGACGCACC
>CALFUK010000010.1 GCA_937929945.1 uncultured Saprospiraceae bacterium | reverse complement strand
AATGACGAAGGTAAATTCTCATCTAATTGTTTATAAGCTTGAAGATTCAATTGTGAAGATTGATAGAATATTGCATCTAAACATGGAAATTGAAAATCGATTGTAGAAATTAAAGAGGAATCCACCTAATCGAGTAGACGGCTCCACCAGCTGTCTCTGACGGAGTGCGCCTCTCACACGATGACAGATTATAGCCTGAAAGACTGGATGTCCTAAATGGACTTCTGCCCTTCGGGTTCATTCGTTCATTCCAAGCACAAGGCACTCCTTATTCTACTCCTAATCTGATCAGATTCTTACGAATACAAGAGGATCAGAATCCAGAGCTCGAGATTGGATGCCTCTGTGACTTCCAATACGACAAGGGCTTGATAAGGTAAAGCAATTATTGCATTTACATATGATTGTACGTAGCATCGCCCTAGATGCAGAGAGCATCACATGATACGACCAGTCTTTTCGATATAAAGCATCTCACCCAATGATGCAAGCTGCTGCTGCAGGCACTGTAACACCCTGCGCGAGCCGTATTGGTTTAGCTCTACAGCAACATGCAGGGTCACTTTCAAGGATAAAACAAGATTCTAATAAATGATGTGCGGTAGGGTATCCTGAAGTATAGTTGTTCCATACGCGCAGGGACATGAAACTGATGATATCCCTACCGTTTTCAAATATTTAAAACCATTTATTATGAGAAGTAATGCATTTAATCCTTTAGTCCTGAGTCTACTGCTTCTACTGGCTATATCAAGCCAAGCTCAAAGTGTAAAAGTCTTTATTCTTGCTGGCCAGTCTAATATGCAAGGTCAAGGAGATATCGATCCAAGTGGCACAGCAGGCACCTTATCTCACTTTATGTCTAATGATCCTAACGCTGACGAGTTTGCTTATATTCAGGATGAAGGAAGATGGACTGAAAGGGACGATGTCTGGGTGCGCTACAAACAAGAAGATGGGACAGTCATAGCAGATGAGTTAATGGTAGGTTTAGGCGCATCAGCTAATCAGATCGGCCCAGAATTAGCCTTTGGACATCTGATGGCAGAAGATGAAGAAAGTCGAATATTGATCATAAAAACGGCATGGGGTGGCAAGAGTTTGGCAGTCGATTTCAGGCCACCGAGTTCTGGCGGGACGACGGGGCTCTACTACAGCCAGATGTTATCAGATATCAATGAGGCGATTCAAAATATAGCGATAGACTTCCCCTCTTTTGAAGGAGGGACCATAGAGATCTCTGGATTTTGCTGGTTTCAAGGATGGAATGATGGTGACGAAATAGCAGATGCACAAGCCTACGAGCAGAACCTAAATAATCTCATCACTGATGTGCGTAACGATCTGCAATCACCAGAATTACCATTCGTAGTCGCACTTACAGGCAATAATGGATACGACTTGGAGCCAGAAGGCACTTGGGTAAGTAATCTTCAACGATATGTATTACCAGGTCAGGTCGGTGCGATAGATGGTGGTGGTCATGACCATGTAGCCTATGTAGACACCAGACCTTTTTGGCGGCTGGGTAATGTCTCTCCAGAACCTGACTTTGGTTTTCACTGGCATAACAATGCCGAAAGTTTTCTGCGCATAGGAGCTGGCCTGGCTAGTGAAATGCTCACTCTTACCATTGGTGAGCTTGAAGAAGAAGACGATATGGTAGTACAAGATCTATCATTCTGTAGCTGTGGCTTATGTGGTCTGAATCCCACAAATTCTGGCTCCGATCCACATCAGGGCATAGCTTGTTTAGGACGTGTTCAAGCTAACACCAATATGGCGCTGCCTGCATCTTACAATTATCAAGAGTATGTCTTCCCTGAGCCTGATGACCAAGGTACCTGTCTGGGCATTCAGAATGCCACAGCCAGCATCGAACAAGTCTTCATCGCTCAGACACATAGACATCAGATCGGTCACCCCTTGCAATTCACTATCGGTGAGCGCCCTGCACTATTTCAGGTCGCTGTGACAGGCATGGGAGCAGCTCCAGATGTACAGGTGGAAGGTGTCATGAATGGTACAAGCCTAGGTACGCTATGCCTGGACGGGCCGGCACAACTGAGCGAAACCATAGACCTGGCCACAGCAAATTTTGACGACTATTTTTCTGTTACTTTGCCTAAGGCCTGGGTCCAGATAGGCTTGGAACTAAGACTGACAGCTGGTGATGATATGCGCAGCTTGACACAAGCTGATCTTAAGGTCAGACCATACACAGAGCTTAATTTGGTCTTAGTCAATATGGACATCATGGACTATAATACCGAGCCCCATATGACACCCATTTTTGAAAATTTTTTACAGGAAGTAGCGTCTGCGATACCAGCGAGTGTCGTCCGTTTTGGGAAATTTCCAGAAACATTGAGATTACAAGACTTTGCGCTCAATAATGCAGATAATACGACGGTCGTCGTCAGCACCAATGAGATGATAGGCGGCGCAGGAGTCAATACTGGAAATATCAATTTCTTTGCGAATTATGTACTCGGTCATATGAGAACATCCATGGGTGATTCGCCGAATACCATTTACTTTGGTAATACACTGAATCTTAACCCCGGTGGCTGGGGTGGTGATGGCGCATTTGTCAGTTTTGAATACCGCGATGTATTTCTTCATGAGCTAGGCCATGCTTTATCTTTGCCCCATTGGGTCGAAGACTATCGTTTGACAGCACCTGAGCCTGGACAGTATTCCTATCCATTCGCAGGTGAGGAAGAAGAAGGCTCCGGGAGGGGAGACACTTGGAATTTTATTCAGGCGACTTATGAATTCGTAAGTCCCACCTGCTCAGATGAGAGTGGTGTGAGTGGCACAGAGAGAAGTGACGCCATGCAGCGTGGCTTTTATTGTGACGAGACCAGAACCAATGGATCTGGCCCTTGGGATGGCTTTGGAGCCTTTTCGGCCATGGCGATTAGTAACTATCTACTTGGTACAGAAGCATACTGGGGACAAGTGGAAGATCGGGGAGAGCTATTAGACTTTCACTTTCGTGAAAATGATGGTTATCCCATAGCGTCCTTGGTGAATGGAGAGAGAGTCTTTACAAGGCATCCATCACAACCACAAAACACGTTTAAAGAAAATGACTTCAGATTACCTAGCAAAGAAAAGCTAGAGCAAGATGCTTATCTCATCTACGGCAGTGCACACCCTGATGTAAGCGCGGCAAATATCATCTACGAACCTATAAAATATAAGGGAACGATCCTCCCAGTTATAGACCCAACAGATCCAGTGATGTTTAGCACGCTACAGAATATGAAATATCAAGACGCTCCTGAATTTTATGGTAGATCGAGAGACATCACTGTGAAATTAACCTACATCGATGGCACCATAAAACATGTCTTAGTCCCATTTCAATCCTTTGATAGACAATACTATTTTCCAGAAAATGCTCAACCTGCATACTTTGCCGTATCCGTGCCAGCAGATGCTCTACTCTGTAAGGTAGAGATGTATCATAGAGATTTTATTGTATTGGAAGACCCAACTGACGAATTAGGAAACATCAATGACCCCTCTCAGAACATCACTGCCGAAAACTTCATGAACGAGGCGATACTGATGGCGGTTTTGGATCACTCCTGCAATTGCCCTGGCACGCCAAATTACATCGAGCCCGGCACACCATGTGATGATGGCACTCCCCTAACTGTTAGCGACATCGAGGATGGATTTTGTAATTGTGATGGTACGCCGAGAGCCGACTGCGGCAAAATAAAAAATAGTGAATTCCAAGAAGATTTGGACAGCTGGTGGACATGGGGCTCTACTGCGACCGCCATTAATGGAGAAGCATCCTTTCAGAATATTATACTTGAAGATGCTGGCATAGCTCAGGGCGACCTTGCTTATGAAGCTGGTAACAACTACACTTTAAGCTTTGATGCCTATGCAGCTCAGCCTCGAAGTATAGACGTCATCATATACTTGAATCAAGAACCATACACCGAGTACCACAGGGCGACTATAGATCTCAGCACAGTAAAAACAGCCTATGAACTTAGCTTTGCATATACAGCTGAAACGACTGCTAATGGAGCTCTTGAATTTAACTTCAGAGAAGCAGAAGCAGAATTGTACTTAGACAATGTATGCTTAGATGTATTATGCCAGAACGAAGAAATTCATAATAATGGAATAGATGACGACTGCGATCCCGACACCCCGGATGACTTCAGCACAAGTGTGGATGTATATCTAGAAGAAGGCGCCATCACCATCTTTCCTAACCCCACGACAGGCATATTTAAAATTGCCGGTATTGATGATAACTATATGATTAGAATACTCACAGCGAATGGTACTGTCGTTGAGACGATTGATTATGAAGGCTTCTCGCACCATATTGACATCTCTAATCTTCCCTCAGGCTTACTTTTTATCGACATCAGAAATCAACAATACGAATCCGTATGCGTGAAACTAATCATCAAAGAATAGGAAGCCGATATACATCACAATTAAATTAAAATCAATTCTTTATCTCTAAAGAAATCAAAAATGACATAAAAAAACATCAGCAATACTTTGTCTAACATGTGATTTAAAACGATTTTGTAACTAAAAATTAGAGTCAAAATGAAAAGTGATGCTCAAAATCCACATGTTGCAGATACGAATAAATCGATTCCAAAACCTGAGCATAACTCAGTCAATAACATTTACGAGACAAAAAAAGAACCAAGAAAATCATTTGGAGTCTATCTAAAAAATCAGAATAGACTGATTATGAATTCAATTGCCATTGCTGATAAAAAAGCAGCAATACTAATTAGAATAAATACAGCAATCATTTCTGCGTTAATCGTCTTTGAAGGTTACTTTGATGGAAATTCATCCTTTAACAATCAAATAATTCCAATACTAATTCTTGGATTATCCATTTCTCTAATTTTTGCAATTCTTGCCGCAAAACCATTTAGCTATACCATGTATAAGGTGTTTAACAAAATCATCAAGAAAAAATACCCTCTTTTAGAAGAAAATAACTTAATGCTATTTGAAGTGCCAGAATTTGAAGAATATGAAATATCAATGAAAAAGGTACTAAAAAGTCAGAACTTACAAATAGGTAACCTCACAAGGTTTAATTATTTTATGAGTAAAAGCATATCCAGAAATTATGTACAATTAGAAATCGCTTATACAGCATTCCTACTTACATTTTTAATCGTTGCCGTTTTATATATCAATGCTAACTACTTTTAATCGCGCAATGAATTTGTCGACCAATGCTATAGGATATTGAATGCCAAAAGGGATTTGTCTAAAATAATAATGAGAAAATAAAGACAAGCTTATTCTTGACAATCTAAAACCATGGATGACTTAATACATCAGCCTGATCCAATTGACTAGGTTCATCTTATTAGCCTCTGATATCACTCGTTTCAGGTACATGGATAGTCTTTACGAAGAAAGCAATAATTCTATTCTTGGGTTGTGGATTGACGCCAACTCTTGGAAACACACTCATTAAAAAGACGAAAGGAAAAGACCTTGATATCCCACAATTATAGAAGCCATATTTATACCGACTATAACTAAGTATATTAAAAATAAATTTCTACATTGATTTCTAATGATGTAATCAGATCTGAGATCAGACTTGCTATTGTTATGTCTGCTCTATGTCACAGATCCGCAAGATCCAGTCAATTAAAAATCAAATAAAAAATGAAAGTTACGGCCGAAAAAAATGAAAAGGTTGCCAATATGATATTTGCATCCATCTATCCACTATACCTCAATAGACTGGAAAAAAATGGACGAACTAAAGAAGAACTCGACCAAGTCATCAAGTGGTTTACTGGTTTTGATCAAGATGCTCTACAGGCACTTATTGATGAGAAAGTAAGCTTTAGAACTTTTTTTCAAAAGGCCACGATACATCCCAACGAGGATATGATTAAAGGAGTCGTATGTGGCTATCGCATTGAAGAAATAGAGGAGGAATTTGCGTTGTATAAACAATGCAGACAGATGGAAAAATTAATTGATGAACTAGCGAGAGGTCGTAAAATGGAAAAAATTATACGAAAAGTAAAAAAGTAGAAACTGGCGCTAATCAAGCAGTTGGGCCCTGCCCTCGACTGCAATTCCCGTGGGTCTCTCTCACCATGACTGGATCATGGCTGGCAGAACAGCTATACCAAAGGGATACTTTATGAGCCGACTACGAGGAGCTATCATAAGCTGATTTCTGAGGCCATACACCCTGCAGCAAATAGCTCAGCTCAATCCTCTGATTAGATCTTTTATCCATCTAACTCAAAGCCGCCTTCAATCTTAAAATACGACGATCAGGACTACGCCTTGGATCGTGATTTACGGCTGGCTCAAATGAAGCTAGGTCCTGGAGTAGCGATCATGTCTGATCCGATTTCACCTGATATAGGAGATGTATTGACCCGGATATACAGAAGAAACAGCGTTAGATATCGAATATTTTTTAACAATAAATCAGAAAATTTGACAATGAAATTTAGCCATAACTAACTGATAATCAATGTTTATATATTCATACAAACGGATACATCCGACTACAAACGACATTAGCCGTTTAGAAATCGAATACGGCTTTGGGGCTGCTCCATATTTGCTTCAACATTGATCATCAAAACAGATCAATTTTTTGTTTCACACATCCTGTTATCATCAGGATACAAAAAATTTAAACTATGAAGTCTTTAAGAAATTCAGTTCAGCTCATCGGCAACATCGGTAATGACATCAAATTTCAAACCTTTGACAGCGGTACCGCGCTCGCAAAATTTCCACTAGCCACCAGCGAATACTATCGTAATAATAAAGGGGAGAAAGTAGAGGAAACTCAATGGCATAACATCGTCGCCTGGGGCAAGACGGCGGAGTACATCAATCAAAGTCTGAAGAAAGGACAGCAGGTCGCTCTAAAAGGCCAGATCAAATACAACAGCTATGAGTCTAAGGATGGCATCAAACGATACTCTTGCGATATCGTCTGCAATGAGTTTATCAGATTAACCAAAGAAGAAGCACCTTTCTAAACTTTCTCATCAGAAGAGGCCTAAAGGACAAGCTCCTTTGGGGCTCTTCAGATGATCACATGGGACCTATCTCTATACACAGCATGGGTGCCTTTATCAGCTTAGCCTTGACAAGAGCTTATCACGAACACTTTAACACCTAGGTAATTACTTTACTAACACGCTTGACAGCCTGCCCATAGCTGCCATACTTACTTCGCGATATCTACTTCAATCCAAACTCCTGTCTCATCGATTCATCCTGAAGCGAATTGAGTTTCCAGTAAGCGATGCGATCGACTTTCTTAAGTGTCGCCTTAGTCGTCCTGATCTGCTGATCAAATGCAGATGGATAACTATCTGTCCACCCCACGATGCTATATGGTGCATCAGCCTCAAAGACGATCTGGAGCTCTCTGCGTAAATCAGGTGTACTGATGCGGTACACCTTTAGATCCTTACCTTGAAATTCCTGTCCTTCATATGAGCTTACAGCAGCAATACTTTTATAAGCTTTCGATTCTAGATGTTTTAGCCTGAGGACATTGATGGTCGGGATCAGGTCTATCTCGCCCGTGGGTAGCATGTCGGGATTCATCCGCAGCACATTGTAGAGGCCATCCTCCGTGTATCCATCCTGGATCTTATCAGTTCGGTCTGCTTCTGACTCAAAGTAGGAATGGAGTGTGGAGGTGTAAGCCCCATTCTTATAGTTCAGCTGCGTGTAAGTCGTACCACACCACTCTTGTATCGAGCCAGAGACCTTGAGCGTCTTGGGGTAGGTCTGGCGATCCAGCGGGGTAAATGCAGAGCTGAACATGCTGTAATCATAGAGTCCCGTTGGAAATTTTCGGGTTTGTATGTTCTTTAAGACAGCTGTACTTTTCTCACTTCTGTAGTGATCATTCTTTACCTGCTTATCATAGAGAAAATCCTCTGTCACAAATATCGACAGCAACTGACCTTCATTAATATCCTTGTAGCGATTTTGTTCTAAATGATAGACTGCCACCTCAGCCTTTCCGTCATTCCAATAAGAGCTCTCTATCTCGTTTTTTGATTTCATTGATTGTGTATTACTTTGCTGTGACTGGACACATCCTGTGTGTGCGAGTGTGATCATGATGACCAGATGATGGATTGACTTGCGAATCATAATTTCTTCATTTTATACTCTGATAAACGGTGATTACTACAATATGTTTGGCTCATTCTTAATGGGATAGCCGCAATAGTCTTAATTTGCTCCCGTAATACTACACCCATAATTTCGATCTTATGAAGATTTCATTTTTGCTGAGCACATGCACCCTATTATTGATCATGGCCTGCTCCAGTCAAAACATAAAAAAAAGCACATTAGCACAAGGGCAATGGACGGAAATCAAAAGCTCAGATGGAAGCCTTCCTGTAGCAAGACACGAAGCCGCTTTCATCATGGCTGGGGAGAGATACTACCTCTTAGGCGGTAGAGGGATGAAGCCCGTCAATATCTTTCATCCAAAAACAAACCAATGGACCACAGGCAGCACGCCACCAGTGGAGATGCATCACTTCCAGCCAGTGGTCTACCAGGACGAAATCTATGTCTTGGGCGCGATGACAGGACCCTACCCTGGCGAGACACCATTAGCTAACATTTACATCTATAACCCTGTGATGGACGAATGGAGGATGGGAGCCCCCATACCTCACGATAGAAGAAGAGGCGGTGCTGGAGTGTCTATCTCAGGTGATCACATATATGTAGTCTGTGGCATAAAGGATGGACACCGAGGTGATCATAAGCGATGGGTCGATGTATATCATATCCCGACAGGCCAATGGAAGCAACTCAGCGATGCCCCCCGGGCAAGAGATCACTTCCAGACCAGCATCATCAATGGGAAGCTATACGCTGTAGCCGGCAGAACGACGGTCGCAGCTGATAATCCATTTAAGAACACCATGAGAGAGCTGGATGTATACGACATCGCCACTGACAGCTGGTCGACATCGACGGCGCAACTGCCCACGATCCGAGCTGGCAATGCCGTCGTAGCCTTTGGGCATGAGCTCTTAGTCTTTGGTGGAGAGTCATTCTATCAGCAGAGCGCCCACCCAGAGCTGGAAAGTTATAATACGCTGACCAATGAATGGCGCAGCCTGGCAGAGATCCCGGTCGGCCGTCACGGTACTGGACTCATCCTGCATCATCAGCGACTTATCACGGCGTCAGGCAGCGGAGATCGAGGCGGAGGACCAGAGATGAATGATCTATGGACCTTTGAATTTTAAGTCACTGAGCAGCTCAACCCATTACAAAAACCAGTAAGCCATGATCATTTCATCCGTCAGACTAAGAAATTATCCAGAAGACAAACAAGAAGAATTCCCGTGGACGCTACCTCTGATCAAAGATTTTGAGGAGATGGTCTTCGAAAAATCTGTGAGCTTCTTCGTCGGAGAGAATGGCAGCGGAAAGTCGACTATTCTGGAGGCCATCGCAGCATACTCAGAAGTGCCACTGGCTGGCAGTCATCGACTCGAGGATGACGAATCCTTAGCTGCTGCGAATCAGCTGGCTGACTTTCTTAGAATCCGATTTGAAGAAAAAACGCATCGAGGTTTCTTTGTACGAGCAGAGGACTTCATTGGATTCGCGCGCAATATTAAGAATGAAATCAAAGAATTAGAAGCCGAGATAGAAGATGTCAAAGCAAGCTTCACGGGTGGTGATATCAATCTGACCATCGGAGCTATAGAAGGTGAAAAAAACAGCCTGATCAAACGCTACACGAAGGACCTCGAAGCCATGTCTCACGGAGAAGGCTTCCTCAAATTCTTTACCTCCCGGATCACAGGTAAGGGCCTCTACCTGATCGATGAGCCTGAGGCAGCCCTATCCCCTACCAGGCAGCTGAGCCTGCTGTCACTCATCAAAGAAAAAGTAGAAAAGACTGGTTCGCACTTCATCATCGCGACACACTCACCCATCATCATGTCAATGCCAGATTCTGAAATATTTTATTTCGCGGATCATAAGGTCACGAAAGTAGGATACACAGAGACCCAGCACTACCAGCTGACCAAAGCGATACTGGATGATCCAGGCAGCATACATAAACTACTCTAGTGAATGACATATTCGATCAAGCATCCTGCCATTATATTGTCCATATATAAAAGAACAAGTCAATCTTAAGGTGATTAGATAATTACTATTTCAAGATAAGCTTGCATATATCTTTCGCATTCTGTATCGGCCAAGCATCTTGGTGGAGGTGGCTCTCTGTAACCGCAGCTTCGTATAATAAGTAGATTTGCTTTGCCAGTTTCTGACTTTCAGCTACACTCCTCTTCTTCTCTTCAGACCGGATGACTGTCTCAATAAATGATATCAACTCACTCTTTTGTCTCTTAATCAAAGCCTTAATGTCAAGCTTTTCTTTTGGGATTTCAGAATGGATGTTAATGCACCAGCACCCATTGAAGGTCTCTTGGTCAAAGGCAAGTTTTAAAAAATCAAAGAGAATTAAAACCTGCTGTTTGCGGCTTTTTCTGGCAGTATAGAAAGCCTGTAAGTCTGTCATAAACTGCTCATGCATCGTCTCTAAGTAAGCGATACAGATCTCGTCTTTGGATGCGAAATGATTATAGAGTGTCGCCTTAGCAATATCAGCTTCCTTAATGATCTCATTGATCCCGGTCAGATTAAATCCATTCTGATAGAATAAATCTGAAGCTACTGATACAATGTGATCTCGGGTATTGGCTCTCGACATAGCACAAATATATATCATTTACCATAGATAGACAAGTCTGTCTACATGCTGATTGAGACATGACCCAATACAAATGCACATCGTCAGTGTGGGTGCCTATCCCTCAGCTATCCATGCCTGGATACTGCTCTCTAATATCTGCAGTGGTACACAGCCAGCCTCTAAAACTATGTTGTGAAATCGCTTGATATCAAAAGAATCCCCAAAGGCCTCTTCCGCCTTTCGCCGCAATTCCTGGATTTTCAATTGTCCTATCTTATATGACAAAGCCTGTCCAGGCATGGCCATATACCGCTCTATCTCAGAAGTGATCGAAGCTTCTGATTCTGCCTCATTTTCTAAAGAGTACTGGATGGCCTTCTCCCTCGTCCAGCCCTTCGTATGGAGACCGGTATCGACGACCAGCCTGATGGCTCGGTGCATCTCATTGCCCAACATCCCAAAGTATTGGTAGGGATCAGTATACAGACCCAGCTCCTCACCCAGTGACTCGCAGTACAGAGCCCATCCCTCGCCGTATGCACTATACCAGAGGGTCTTTCTGAAGGCCGGTAGGTCCTGATCCTCTTGCTGCAGAGATATCTGATAGTGGTGACCTGGTATGGCTTCATGCAAGAATAGGTCTTCGTCCCCATAGATATTGTATTTTCTGACATCGGGGATAGGCACATAAAATACGCCAGGTCGACTCCCATCCACTGATCCTGGATTATACTCTGCACTGGCGGATGCTGCCCTAAATGCTTCAGTCTGCCTGACCTCAAAAGGCGTCTTTGGCTTTAGGTCAAATAGCTTATCAAGCTGCGGAAGCATCTTCTCGTGAATCGCATTAAAATTATCAATGACTTGCTGCGGCTCAGTGAATGGCATCAGCTCTTTCTTATTCCGCACGTGATCAAAAAATGAATTCAAGTCGCCAGAGAATCCCACTTGCTCTTTTACCTTTATCATCTCTGATCTGAGTCGAGCGACTTCTTGCAGTCCCAGCTCGTGTATCTCATCAGCTGTCATGTCTGTGGTGGTATACAGCTTGATCATATGGTCATACAGCTCACGCCCAAATTCATAGGCTCCCACTCCTGATGTGGCCCTACCCGCAGGCAGGTATTCTTCAGCTAGAAAGGCAGCCATCTTCTGGTACATCGGCATGATCTTCTCCGACACCATCTCTTGGTATTCTTTTTTAATTCTATCTCTTTCAGTTCCTGTAATGTTCTCTGGCATTGCCACGACGGGCTTATAAAATAAATGGTTTTCGACTTCTCCACCAGCCAGCCCTTGGAATTGTGGAATCACCTTTTTGATTAAGGCCGTAGGTAATACAATCCCTTGGTCTATGCCTTGCCTCATGTTATCGATGGCTGTCTGACACCAGGCTAAGTATCCATCCAGTCGCTTGAGCCAATTATCATAGTCACTTACAGTAGCGAAGGGCTGAGAAGATGCGCCACTGGCCATTTGGCCCATATACAAATTCACCGACCACATCTGATCGATGGGTGTGAGTTCGAAGGGAAACTTCTGATTGTCCAGAGCTATCTCACACTCCCATTGCAAAATGTCATAACTCATCTGATCTTTCTGACCCAACTCGCTGCGATCATAGCCCTGCAGATCAGCTAAGGTCTGTTGATAAAATGCTTTGGATTCTTCGAGATATGACTCTGAGATAACATTAAGAAACTGGTCATTGTAGCGATGATCCCCAGCGGATGTAGCAGACATTGGGTTCTGCTGTAAGTATGCCTCATAATAATCCTGAAGAAAGGTCGCAAACGGTGTAGAAGGCGCCATGTCATTATTTTGACAGCTGTAGGTCATAAAGACTAAGCTGAAGTAAAAAAGATATTTCATGGATACTAATGTAGCACATGATCTGATAATACCCAGAAATTCAGAGCATCATACATTTATTTATCAACTTTGGATTGAGACAGAACCATCAAGATGATTAGAGTTCCGACCTCAGTGATCAATGGCAGCAAGCCACTAACTATCTTCATCAACCTGACTGAGCTGCACCTAAAAGTCTCATTGCTTTTAGTGCTTATGGTATCAGAAATTCACACGTATCTCTACATGACAAGAGCCAGTTTTTGATCCCATACAAACTTATTTTCAATCGTCGCTTTTCGTGGTACAGTAGATCAATGACTGCGGATGAATCCTAAGACATAGCGCAGGTTCTGCTTCCTTGCATCCGGAGTAAAAACGAGATATCGATCTCCGCACTACAGACACGCAACATAATCACTCACTACAAAATCAGCACCAGCCTCGATTTCGAACCCAGCTTCCAATATGATATCCTGATTGGACCGAAATTCTACGACTCCACCTGTAGGGATGATGCTCGAAGAGAATAAGGTATCCCTGGCTGAATAAATATAAGAATCCAGCGTGTCTGACTGCAGCTCCACTACCTTGGCACACTCCTTCCTGATCTTAATCGGGGTCCCTGCCCAGGTGAGCACTGGCTGAGTCACGATACCATTATCCGTGGCAAATTGGTCAGTGATCAGGAGCTGTATCTCTACATTGGCTGTGTACTGGCACTCATTACTTTGTCCCATCATAGAATAGGCGGTCACTTCCATATCCTGAGTGGTAGAATAATTGAAGTAGGCTGTCTGTGCCTCTGGTAATATAAAGTGTCGGCTAGCGGAGGTGACTCCATTGACGCCTGTCTGGCCTGCCAATACGATCTCTGTAGGCTGATGAGCGAATCGGCTCGTAGACTGCTCTGCTATGGTCATCGTAATATCGCAGTCCATGGAGAAGTTCTGCAGGGTAAACTCACTTCTGAATGCAAAAGGAATCGATGCACTAAGCAAATCTCTGATGGTCGTATCGACGATGCTTGCATTGACGAATGCATTCGTCGTAGAATGACCCTCACCATTACCCAGATCACAATTTGTCTCCTGAATCAAATGGCTGAAATTTAGCCCCATGGTTTGGAATACCTGACTGGTGCCACACGCACTGGAGGCGAGCCCATTAAAGGCACAAGAGGAACCAGAGCACGCCTCATACTGAGCGAATAAATTGAATTGAGCGAATAAATTTACATTTAAAAAGAACCATAGAGCTAAGCCTATAGCAAAGATTCGGAACGTGTTCATAAGCTTAAAGAATTTGGAAGTTAAGAAAGTGTATCAGCTGGTCTCTTCTCAGCTTAATACGAATACTTAAATATCTATCTTAAAATTAAGCCATGCGCCTACCATTCGACTACTTAAATATAATTATACATAACTAAACTCAAACAGCATGATAATACCGAGCCTGAGTGATCTACCTATCGAACAGGATCGACTCTGACAAATCTTTCAAAAGATAAGGCACTCATCGAAGATTCTTGTTCTTAATTTTTATCAACTTAGCCTATTCTATGATAGTGACTCGACATTGGTATTCTTGGTGTGCATGGCTCACGGCCATCCATTTATTCTGTGGATCTTGTCATGATGATGCACATCGCTTTCAGATCACAGAGGTCAAAAATCCTTCCGCCATGCAGAGTGGAGAGGTAAGCATAGCCGTGAGCCCTGATCGTCAGTTATACCTGAGCTGGGTGGAAGAGCTCGACTCTCTACAGTCAGCATTCAAGATCAGCAAGCTACAGGATCAGAGCTTTCAGACGGCACACCAAGTTGCATCTGGCGATGATTGGTTTATTAATTGGGCCGACTTCCCTGCCATTGGGTTCATCGGCCAGTCACCTACCTTATTCGCTCACTGGCTGCAGATGAGCGCTGAGGGCACTTATGACTATGACATCAGATTTGCACTCGGCTCCGCCGACGGATCCACTTGGCAGGCACAAGGCGTACTCCATAATGATGGCATAGCCGCTGAGCACGGATTCGTCTCTAGCTGTACGGTGGACGAATCACTGCTGGCAGTCTGGCTGGATGGCAGACAGACTAAACTCGAATCAGCTACATCAGCAGCTGGTGATCACGGCCATGACCACGGACATGGAGGAGCGATGACCCTGAGATCGGCACTGATAGATCAGCACGGAAATGTCTCACAGCGACTGGAGATCGACAGCAAAGTATGTGACTGCTGCCAGACGGATGTCGCGCTCTCAGACTGTGGACCTATCGCTGTGTATCGTGACAGGAGTGATGCTGAGGTCCGAGATATTTATTTTTCTATCCTGGATCAGGGTGCCTGGTCCCAGCCTCAGCCAGTACACCAGGACGGGTGGACTATAGCAGGCTGCCCCGTGAATGGACCAAGAATCGCGAGCGCAGCTGGACTCATAGCCGTGGCCTGGTACACGGAGTCTGGAGGATTCAGAAAGACGCTACTCAGCACATCTAGCGACTGTGGTAAGACATTCAGTAAGCCAGTCATCCTCTCATACGACGCCGAAGCGATGGGCCGCATCGACATTCAGATTAATCATGATCAGGAGATATACATCAGCTATATGGAAGAAGACATAGATGACACCAGTATCTGGATAGCCCAATGTAATGCAGCAGGGGAGCTACTCCATAAAGAAGTCATCGCTCGCAATAAGAAATCCAGAAAAAGTGGTTTTCCCAGGATGGCCATTTATGATAATCAAATCTACATCGCATATCGAGATATCCTGAATTCTGATCGCATCAGAGTCATTAAATTGTCATAAAGCGATCTTGACCAAAGCGAAATCACACTTGCGAATCATACGCCTAAAATGATGATAGACTCTCTGACTAAAAAACTCTAAGACGTGAAGCAATATCTAAATCTTATCCTCGCAGCTGTCTTTATCCTCTTTGCCTACTTCCAGTATAACGATCCAGACCCTCTACTCTGGATCATAGCCTACACCTACGTGGCATCTTGCATTCTATTGTACCAGTATACTGAGCTATCCCTGATTCCCATTACGATAGGCGTGATAATCTCCTTGGGCTTATTCATCAGCTACATCCCCTATATTTATGATTGGGTCAAGGATGGCATGCCCTCCATCACTGGCAGTATGAAAGCAGAATCCCCATACATCGAGATGGTCAGAGAATCTCTGGGCATACTCCTCATCCTACTGGTGCTGGACTTCTATTTCATCAAGCTATTGAGAAAGCGCCCTTGATCGTAGATTCTCCTCGATCTTTAGAATCTTTAAATGAAGAATTACTGATGCCTGTTTTCCGAGGGTAATTCACCATATTTATGGTATAACAAAATAGTACCCATACATGATTAGACTGTTCTCGCTTACAATAGCTATGATGATACAGCTTAGCTTATTCAGCCAGGTCCAAGCTGGATTCTTTGATTTCGAAATCAGTGCCGACGGCAAAGTCAAACTGCATGTCCCCGCCGATAAGCTGGATTTTGAATTTCTCTATGTCAACTCTTTAGCAGCTGGACTGGGGTCCAATGACATCGGCCTCGATCGAGGTCAGCTAGGCGGTACGGCAATCGTAAAGTTTATCAAAGCTGGTAATAAACTGATGCTGATCGAGCCGAATCAACGCTACCGAGCCATCAGTGATAACGAATTAGAAGTCTTAGCCGTCAAAGAAGCTTTTGCAGAATCAGTCCTGTGGGGATTCGATCTAAAGGATCAAGCTGGACCAAACTATGTCATCGATATCACACCCTTCATCCTCCGAGATGCGCATAATGTCAGTGGCAGATTGAAGAGAGCAAAAGAAGGTAGCTATAAGCTCAATAAAGACATGAGTGCCATCTGGGAGGACAGAACAAAAAATTTTCCGAAAAATTCTGAATTCGAAAACATCCTCACCTTTGTAGGAGAGCCCTCTGGTAAATATATCAGAACGGTAGCACCGAACTCCAACCATCTGACGGTCAGACAGCACCACTCCTTTATCGAGCTGCCTGATGACCAATATCAACCCAGAGCTTTCCACCCCTACTCTGCCTATGGGCAGACCAGCTACTATGACTATGCGACACCCATAGCAGAACCCATCGAAAAAAGATATATCAATAGACACCGGCTGATCAAAAAGGACCCTGATGCAGCCATCAGTGAGGCTGTGGAGCCGATCATCTATTACATTGATGCGGGGTGCCCTGACCCAGTCAAGACGGCACTCATGAATGGTGCTCGCTGGTGGGACCAAGCCTATCAAGCAGCTGGCTTTGCGCCAGGCACCTTCCAAGTCAGAGACCTCCCAGCTGGAGCTGACCCTTTAGACGTCAGGTATAATATGATCCAGTGGATACATCGAAGTACCAGAGGCTGGTCATACGGATCTTCAGTGCGAGATCCACGTACCGGAGAGATCATCAAAGGCCATGTATCACTCGGATCTCTCAGGGTCCGGCAGGACTTTATGATCACTCAGGCCCTTTTATCGCCATACGAAAAAGACAGTCAAAATCACGGCAGAATGCAAAAGCTCGCTTTAGCTCGGCTAAACCAATTAGCAGCCCACGAAGTCGGGCACACCCTGGGCATAGCGCATAACTTCGCCTCATCTTATAATGATCGCGCCTCCGTCATGGATTATCCACAGCCCCTCATATCATCAGAAGGAGCCGAGATGAATCTCAAAAAAGCCTACGATGATAAAATAGGAGAATGGGACAAATTCACTATCCGTTATGGATATACGCAGTACAATTCTACAGAGGAAGAGGCAGCAGGCTTAGCTAATCTTATCAAGGAGGCCCAAGCCAAAGGACTAAAATTCATCTCCGACCGAGATGCTCGACCCGCAGCCGGAGCTCACCCCAATGCTCACCTCTGGGATAACGGAGCTGACGTCATCACGGAGCTAGACAAGATGATGACAGTCAGAAAAGCAGCGCTGGCTAACTTTGGAGAGAACACCATAACCAAGGGCACTCCACTGTCAGAATTAGAAAAAGTATTAGTCCCCCTATATTACTATCACCGATACCAAGCAGAAGCCGTCACTAAGCTGATCGGCGGATTAGACTACAGCTACACAGTGAAAGGTGATGACCTACCACACCAAGTCAAGCCAGTAGCCCGCAGCACACAAGTCAGAGCAATCAATAGCTTACTGCAGACCCTCAGCCCTGATGCACTTAAGGTACCAGATCATATCATCGATCTCATCCCGCCAGCAGCCTTCGGATACAGCAAGTCCAGAGAGTCATTTAAAAGTCAGACAGGAATGACATTCGATCCTATCGCAGCATCAGAAAGCTACGCTAACTATATATTGGAGTTCATGCTCAATCCTCAGCGTCTATCCAGAATGCTGCAATACCACAGCCGAGATAGCGATCAGCTGAGTGTGCAAGATTACTTCACCACCATTAAAAATACTGTAGGCAGAAAGGGATCGGACAGCTATGCGGATCAGATCAATCAATCAACAGAAACGATTTTTGTGAATCACCTCTTAAAGCTCGCTATGGACAGTCAGATCAACCAGCAGGTAGCAGCGCAGGCACTATACTATATCAATCAAGAGTATGGCAAGACTGCAAGCAATGATGTGAGATCTATGCACCTCGCGCACATGGTCAAGCGAGCGATGGCCAACCCTGGAGACTATAAATGGCCAGAGGCTGAAGCTATGCCGCCAGGGTCTCCGATCGGTTGTGGAGAAACATTTTTTGATCGATAAGTAAATTGATGCAAATAAAAATGAGCTACATCAGCCCGAGACATATTTTTATCGATCAACATTGTCAACAAAAAAAATTTTAAAAATGAAATACTTAGCCACCCTCCTACTATGCTGCATCAGTATGGTCCATGCATCAGCTCAGGATGCACCTGACGAAACTCCAGCCATAGCAGACATCATCAAAAAACATGGCTTAGAAAACTCTCAGGTCATGGACATCGCCAGCTGGATCACCGATGTGTACGGACCCAGACTGACAGGATCCCCCATGCTGGACAAAGCGACAGCCTGGGCAGAATCCGAATTAAAAAGCTGGGGTATGCAGAACGTGATGCTGGATGAATGGGGCCCTTTCGGCAGAGGCTGGGAACTGAAACATTTTGAAATCCATGCCTCAGCTCCCTCCTATTGGCAGGTCATAGCCTATCCCAAGGCATGGTCGCCCTCAGCTGCAGGTACGGCGGAGGTCATCTACCTCAATGTTGATGAAGAAGAGGACTTAGAAAATTATAAAGGAAAGCTCCAAGGTAAATTCGTCATGATGGATACCATCCGAAATGTCGATGCGCCCTTTGAAGCTAAGGCAAAACGCCACGACTCAGAATCTCTGCTCAAGCTAGCCAATGCTGGCACACCGACCCCACGGCCACGTCGCAGAAATCGAGCAGGCGGCTTTTCACTCAATAAAAAAATCTGGCAATTCTTAGAAAAGGAGAAGCCACTAGCCGTCTTGGACCGAAGCTACAAAGGAGATCTGGGCACTGTCTTCGTCTCAGGAGCTCGCACAGGAGAAGGCAGAGCGAGGGACTCGGCTAAAGATGTCATCCCTCAAGTCACCTTATCGGTAGAACACTATAATCGGCTCTTCAGAATGATGAATAAGGGCATAAAGCCCCAGCTGACCATCGACCTCAAATCAGAATATACCAATCCAGATGAGATGGAGCATAACATTATCGCAGAAATCCCTGGCACAGACCTGAGAGATGAGGTGGTCATCTTCGGAGCCCACTTCGACTCTTGGCATACGGGTACTGGAGCTACGGATAATGGTGCTGGGTCATCCGTAATGATGGAGGCAGCCCGCATACTTCTAGAGACAATCAAAGAATCAGGTATACAGCCAAGACGTACCTTACGATTGGCCCTGTGGACAGGAGAAGAGCAGGGACTGCACGGCTCTCGCGGCTATGTAGGACAGCACTACGCAGAATTTGGAGAAGACGGCTGGACACCTCAGTCACTTAAGCCTGCTCAGAAAAAAGTAAGTGCCTACTATAACCTGGACAACGGCACTGGTAAAATCAGAGGCGTCTATCTCCAAGGCAACAACGATGTGGCTCCCATCTTTCGAGAGTGGCTGGCTCCATTCGATGAGCTAGAGGCATCGACTCTGACTCTGAGTAATACTGGCGGTACAGATCACCTGCCATTCGATGGTGTCGGAATCCCTGGATTCCAATTCATACAAGAGCCGATGGCCTACTTCAGCAGGACCCACCACTCCAACATGGACAACTGGGATCATCTGGTCGAAGCAGACCTGAAGCAGGCAGCGACCATCATAGCTTACTTTGTCTGGCAGACGGCTCAGCGCGATGAGATGCTCCCGCGTAAAGCGATGGATATTGATCTAGAGGATGCTGACAGACAGTGATGCAGCTCCATTTTTAAATAAAGATGATCTCATGATTCTTCTTTAGTCTGGTATGAAGCATTGCAGCTCAGTCGGATTGTATTCTTTACTCTAATGTGATAACGACATGAACATATCTAGCCTAATGGTCCGTATCAGTGTAAGTATTTACTTGCTTTTGGCATCGCTCATACTCTTAGCGCAGTCCGAACTAAACTATCCCACTGCCACCTACACCGTAGACCAAATCAAGGCTAACTGGGTGAGCCATCCAGCTATTGAGGGAGGTGAGGATCGAATCATCTTATTCAGGAATAGCTTCAAGATCACGGATACCGCGCAAGACTACATCATCAATATATCGGCTGACAATCATTACTTTCTATACGTCAATGGAACGATGGTGACGCACGGACCCCAGCTTAGCGATATCAAACACTGGAAATACGAGACGCTCAATCTCAAAGACTACCTGCAGATCGGGCCAAACGTCATCGCCGTAAAAGTCATCAACTTTGGGAAGCGTCGCTTCTTGGGCATGCAGTCCATATATACCAGCTTAATGGTAAATGGCGTGACCGAAAATGCCAAGAATATATCGACCACCGGACAGGGAGATACCTGGCGATGTACGCTGGATGATTCTTACCACGCCATTGAGGTGAATTGGCGAGGTGGAGGACCAAAATCAATTGTCGGCGGATTCTACGCCAATAATCCAACCGATTACGTAGACATGAATCGATACCCGACTGGGTGGACGGATCTCGGCTATGATGATTCGATGTGGACCAATACCTTGTTCTTCGAAGGTGCGAGTAGCATGGGCGGCTCGATCGCATATCTGCTGGAACCCCGCAGCCTGCCCCTGCTGACTTGGGAGCCAGAAGCCATCGGATCAGTCGTACGCAGCTCTACCCAGAGTGATACACACTTTCCAAGTACAGGAAAAATTGATATCCCCAGCCACCAGAAAATGACCTTTCTCATCGACCAGAAATACGTGACAAATGGATTTCCAGAACTCAACTTTAGCGGAGGGAAGCACGCCCAGATAAAAATAAAATACGCCGAAAATCTCTTTGGTGAAAACAACGAGAAAGGCGACAGGAATGAGATAGAAAACAAAACACTACTCGGCTACCACGACATCATCATATCAAATGGCATGGACGCTCAGCAGTACATACCTAACTGGATGCGCACCTGGCGATTCATCGAATTTGAAATAGAAACCGCAGACGAAGCACTCACCCTGGAGCGATATATCAATCATCGATCACGGACAACCATTCCCTCGACAGCTCACTTCAAGTCAGATAATGAAAACTACAATGCCATTTTTGACATCTGTAAGCGGACAGTGGATATCTGTACGCAGGATTACTTCCTGAGTGATGCCTACTACGAGACCATGCAGTACGTAGGTGACACTAAAATCCAAGCGCTACTCTGGCAGGCTATGAGTGGCAGCCTGGCACATACAGAGAATGCCATTGAACAATTTCATCAGTCCAGAGATGCAGAAGGCAATATTCTGGGGGCTTATCCGCTCCGCTCCACATTCATCTATCCGACATACTCTTTAGTCTGGGTCGATATGATTCATGACTATTATGAGCTGACTGGTGACACCACTTTTATCCATCGATATAAGGATGGCATCATCCATACACTAGCGGGATTCGAGAAGAATATGAATGAGCTTCATCTGGTCAATAAAACAAAATACCGCTACTTCATCGACTGGTATACTGGCCCTCAAAATGGCAGCGGGACAGCCACTAATAATGACGGAGAAAACTCTGCCGTCGTGAGCCTCCATTACGTACATGCCTTACAGAGTGCGACGCAATTATTTACGGCGATCGGCGCAGCGGATATGGCTGATCAGTATCACCAAAGAGCCACCGAAATCAAGGCCTCAGTCTTCGAACTCTGCTATGATTCTGAGCGCCGCCTCTTCGCAGAGCGGCCTGACCAGACGATCTATGATCAGCATACGAATATTATGGCCGTACTCACCGATGCTATCGAAGAGCGTAAACAGAAAGCACTTCTGGAGAAGATTTTGGAGGAAGAGGACCTACTGCAGGCGACTTATTATTATCGATACTACTTATTTGAAGCGATTAAGAAGGTGGATGCGCCCGAGCTATTTGATCTAGCGCAGCGGCCATGGGAGACCATGATCTCAGATCATATGACGACGACTCTCGAACGCTTCGAAAGTAAGGAGAAGCCGACGCGCTCTGAAGTACATCCTTGGAGTGCCTCACCAGCCTATTTTTATTTTCACTACTTAGCAGGTATTACATCAGTCCAGCATGACTTTGAAGAAATACAGATCAAACCCGCCTTTGGCAGACTTCAGTCAATCGAGGGCATGCTCCCCACCTCAAAAGGAGAAATTACATTTAACTTAGAGCGATCGAAAACGAAGCTGAGGGCTGATATCACGATCCCGAAGCAAATGAAAGGTGTCATCATCTGGAACGGAAAGCGTCTGCCACTTACCTCGGGCCAGAATCGTTACACCATCGAATAAGATTCTATTGATTTTGGAAGATTAAATCTGATACGTAAGAGCTGAAAAAGATTCACCATATAATTTCTATCACGTGACCTCACACACTGAACTATCCATGCCTGCTTACGGGCGAGGCTTTCATCTCATCACCAGAGACATCTTGGAGAGACTCCCAGATCTACCCGCGGATGGCTTACTCCATCTCTTCATTAAGCACACCTCAGCTGGACTGACGATCAATGAGAATGCAGACCCGACCGTCAGAATTGATTTTGAAAGCTTCTTCAATCAGATAGTAAAAGAGAACGAGCCCTTCGTGATCCACGACATGGAAGGCCCTGATGATATGCCAGCACACATCAAGTCAAGCTTAGTAGGCAGCTCGATCAGTATCCCCATCCATCAACACAGGCTCATGCTCGGGACCTGGCAAGGGATCTATCTGTGTGAATTTCGGAATGCGCCGCACCGCAGAATCATCATTGCCAGTATCATCAGCTAGCGCATCTCTTCTAAAATCCATGCGCAGTGTTTGTTGATCTAAAGGCAACTCATAAGCGACTACATTCAAGAGACAAGGGCATTCAATCAGTTCAATTAAGCCAAATTAGCTTTTGAAAAATCACCTTCATCAGCCTAAATGCCCTTATTATGTGACAAAATATGACAGATATTACCCTTATTCTGTTACAAATTTGATTGAATATTACCCTTATTGTGTGACAAACTGCCCCAGCTGTTCTATTTATGAGACTGGATTCATCTCAAAATAGAGCTATACTGGTCGAATAACAACAGACAATCAAGTCCATGATCCCAAAATTGCCCTTATTATGTGACAAATATTTGTCGTAATTACCCTTATTATGTTACAGGATTTTGCAAATATTGCCCTTATTATGTGACAAATCACCTCGACTTTCTGACGTATTCATAGTGAATTGCTCTTAGAATTGAGCTGCATCGACTGAGTCATGAGGCTCATTACAGAGTGAGCCCACATAAAATAATTTGAACTAATATATTGATTATCAGCCATTTGATAATACATGCATCTTCATATTCCATGGCGCCTGTCATAATGAAAACCTCATGTTTTAGCAGTAGAATCGAAGTTAAAACTGGAGGCCCACGCTTAGTGAAGTCATGACAGTTTCGTAGCTTCAGATTGATCGATTGATTTATGCTAATAATCGGCTTCTAAACTCCCCTAATGAATCCATTATCAAGTAAGTGATCGCCACATTACCCTTATTTTGTTACAAGATTTTACTATAATTACCCTTATTATGTTACAAGAATCTTGCTTTTTTACCCTTATTTTGTGACAATAATTTGCTACAAATGCCCTTATTATGTTACATAATACGCTATGAACTGCCTGCATCACACCACATAAACATCTGATATCAAAGGATTTACAAGAAACATAGAGATTCAGCTACACGAATGGAAAACCTCCAAGCACCGAAAGCCCCTGGTGCTGCGTGGCGCCCGACAAGTAGGTAAGACCACTCTCGTCGATCGATTCAGCATGTCATATGACCACTACATCTACCTAAATCTAGAACTAAGCCAAGACCGCAAGCACTTCGAGCAGAAAGACAATGTGCAAGACATCTTGAATGCCATACTCATAGAACATAATATCAGCCTTGCCAAGAACAAAACCTTACTTCTCTTCATCGATGAAATCCAAGAATCACATCAAGCCATCAGGCTACTGCGCTACTTCTATGAGAAACTCCCAGACATCCACGTCATCGCAGCAGGATCACTTTTAGAATTTGCATTATCAGAAGTCGAACCATTCCCCGTCGGAAGAATAGAGTACGCCTATCTATACCCACTTAACTTTGACGAATTTCTAAATGCTATAGGCCAGCAGCTGGTACTGGAGTCTCTGCGGGAGCTGCCCGTGAAAGAGTACATCCACTCGACCCTACTGGACCTCTTCAATAACTATGTGATCGTCGGTGGTATGCCAGAAGTCGTCAGAAGATATGCAGAAGACAGAAACATCGCTAATCTGCCTCCCGTGTATGAGGGCATCTGGGAGACCTATAAAAGTGACGTCGTCAAGTACACTGACAACAAGACGGAACAGAGAGTCATCAGGCACGTCATAGCCATAGCGCACCTGTACGTCGATCAGCGCATCACCTTTCAGAACTTTGGCAATTCTAACTATCGCTCCAGAGAAGTCGGCGAAGCCATGCGCCATCTCGATGCCGCACAGATCATCCAGCTCATCTATCCCACGACTGATCTGGCAGCCCCCATCATCCCTAACATCAAGAAGTCACCCCGGCTGCAATTCTTAGATACGGGCCTCGTCAATCATTCACTTGGCATCCAGGGTAAGATGATCCAAGTAAAGGATCTCAGTCCCTCCTATCGCGGCTCCATCATCCCACACATGATCACGCAGGAAGTGATCTCGCTGAACACCCACCAAAAGACTAAGCCAAATTTTTGGGTGCGGGACAAAAATCAAAGCTCCGCCGAAGTAGATCTGGTCATGCGTCATCATGACCTGATGATTCCAATAGAGATCAAATCAGGTAAATACGGTAAGCTAAGGTCCCTACACCAATACATCGAGCGATGTGACCATCACTATGCCGTCAGAATATACGGCGGCCCCTTCAGGATCGAATCAGCAAAAACACCAGGCGGCAAAAAGCACCTGCTCATGAATCTCCCCTACTACCTGGGCACACAATTAGCTCGCTACATCGACTACTTTACTTCATTACACTGACGAGTCATTAGCTATACATGACAATTGAACGATTACACTGATGAGTCATCAGCTATGCATGACAATTGAACGATATCCCGCTCCTCTACACAACAATTTCTGATTTTATCCATTTGAACTAAACCGTCGGTTTTTATCAATATTTAACCCGTAAATGCATTTGCTATGATTTCCAGATTATCTATTTTATTATCCTTCTTTTTCATCATTATATTTGCGTCTTGTAGCGATGATGCCATTGGCGATGCCATGATGATGCCAGAAGAAATGGAAACTGAGAACTTTGTCATTTACACAGGTAGCAGTATCGCATTCTCAAAAGCAGATGAGTCAGACCCGTCAGAAGAAGCGAATCAAGATAGAATCACAGATAATGTCTGGATCACCAGAGGTAATGAAGGCGGACAAATATTCAATATCAAGCAGGAAAGTAGCGCAAATAAGGATGCCAGTCCGGTGGGTACGGAGTGGGCTATTGGTAAAACTGATGAAATAGCCAGTCTGGACTTCAAGCCATTCAGAAACGCCGTAGGAAGCCCACAGGATGTCGTAGGCAAAGACTTAGTCCTCCACCTCATTGACGAAGACGAGTATCTGCAGGTCAAATTTACCTCTTGGACCATGAAGAAAGCTGGCGGATTCGCCTATGAGCGAGCGACCAAATAGAATGCATCCAATCTTATGCCACACTTGGTATCACTTAGCGCTTACGTACAATGTGCAGACCATCAGCTATAGTAAATAACACATTCTCCACTCGCTGATCATTTCGAACCATGAGGTTAAAAGCGTCTAAAGCCTTAGTCCGCGGATCTTTCTTCTGGTGCAGTATTTTCCCTTTCCACAGAACATTATCGATCAATAGAAATCCACCCTGCCGCAGTCGACTTAAGCAGAGCTCATAATAGGCCTCGTACTCCCGCTTAGCTGCATCAATGAAGATCAGATCAAAAACGCCGCCCTCCATGGTGGAGATCAACTCTCTGGCATCACCTATCTGATAGCTGATCTGATCCTTATGCGGTGATCGCCCGATATGATTCTTAATTAAATATTCCATTTCCGGATTAATCTCCATGGTGATAAGCTCACCACCTGGCTGCAGCCCCTCAGCAAGGCAGACCGCTGAGTAAGCCGTGAATGTACCGACTTCTAATATCCTCAGCGGGCGTATCATCTGTGAGCACATAGCAAGGACGCGCCCCTGCAAGTGACCTGATAGGTTGAAGGGATCCATGGTCTTCAGAAATGTCTGCTTCTCGATATAGCTGAGTAGATCAGACTGAGGACTGGTCATCTCAGCACAATAATGGTGGATGGGATCAATGGGAAATTTCACTGGTGCGAATCAATTTTCTTTTTAAGTAGGGATATCCCAAAACGGAGCACATGATTATCAAGGCCCCAACATAAAATCCAAATGTCAAATCCTTATTATCACCTAAAATAATGATCGCGAGAATGATGCCATAGATGGGCTCCAGATTCATGACCACAGACTGTGCGAAAGCGGATATATGCTGCAGAGTCCTGATGCTGATCAGAAAAGCAAAGCTGGTACAGCCAAATGCTAAAACAGATAGATACACCCAGTCCAAACCTACAGGCAGGAATTGGTCCTGTGTCTGTCCCAGCCAAATCGGTAATAAGAGACTCAGAAACAAGGCAGCAGCAATCATTTCGACGGTGGTGATAACCAGTGGGTCTCCATTAGTCACCAGCTTCTTATTGACCACGCCAAATAAAGCAGATAAGAATGCTGAGATCAGACCAAGGATAAGACCGAGTCGCATGCTGAGATCGATGCCCTGTACGACCATAGCCATCGCCAGGATGATGACTACACCCAGACAGACTTCTATCTTGCTGATCTGAGTTCTCAAAATCAGGGGCTCTAAAATGGAAATCATAAACGCAGCTGTCGCATAAGTAATGAGCGCTACCGAAGCATTAGCATACTGGATAGAGCCAAAAAAGGTCAGCCAATGGACAGCGACAATCATACCAATACCCGCGTACTGCATCAACTGAGTCTTAGTCATAGTCAGGTCAGCCTGAAATAATCGACAAAGGATGATCAAGCTCCCAGAAGCTAATACCACCCGCCACCAGGTGATCATAAACCAAGACAGCTCGATCAGGTCTCCCAGTATAGCGGAGAACCCCCAAAATATGACAGCTATGTGTAGCTCGACATATGATCTGGTAATAGGCGACAATTGGCTCATCTTTTTTACGGCTTGCAATGTAGATATTGTGATTCGTATTCGTCTAATTGTGGAAAAATATATCAACCCCCGATGAATATTTAGTTATCTTTGCGGATCAATAATTAAAGAATCATGACACTCAAAGTAGGCGACAAAGCCCCTAATTTCACACTAAGAAATACTGTTAAAGAAGAAGTGTCTTTAGGAGACTACAGAGACAAGAATCTACTGGTGTTATTCTTTCCATTAGCTTTCACTGGAGTCTGTACGGAGGAGCTGTGCAGTGTGCGTGATGATCAGTCTGTGTACTCAGACCTTGGAGTCGATGTCGTAGCCATATCCGTAGATTCGCTATTTACCTTAGAAAAATTTAAAGCTGAGCAGAGTTATAACTTTCCGCTGCTCTCAGATTTCAATAAGGATGTGTCTCGATCATACGGCGCCTTATATGAGGACTTCGTCCTGGATATGAAAGGTGTGTCTAAGAGAGCAGCATTTCTATTAGACAAAAATGGAACGATTCGATACGCAGAGGTGTTAGACAATGCTGGCGAGCAGCCTGATTTTAATAAAATAAAGGAAACAGTAAAATCTCTATAAGCATGATGGATTTAGACAATAACACTGACATTCTGGAAGAGATCATTGCTGAAACAAGCATTGGTTCAGGCATACAGTCACAACTCATCGTGTACAATGACGACTTCAATACATTTGACTGGGTCATCAAGTGCTTCATCGAAGTGTGTGACCACAGTGCAGAGCAGGCAGAACAGCTATCACTCATCGTCCACTATAAAGGAAAAGCAATCGTCAAGACGGCCCCGATGGATGTCCTCAAACCCATGAAAGACTCCTTAGTCGAGAGAGGTCTTTCGGCTGTCATAGAGTCTGTCAAAGAGCAAGATTAAGTTTGTAAGCAATTTCCCATTCATGCAGTTATCCATATTGAATCGTGATGAGGTCGTATTTCCTCATCCGTTCACCTGTCTTGAAGATGGATTATTATGCCTGGGCGGTAACCTCAGCGTAGAGAGACTTCTCCTCGCGTATCAGTTTGGCATATTCCCATGGAATAATGAAGATGACCCACTACTCTGGTGGACTCCCTACCCACGAATGGTCCTGTATCCAGATGAGCTAAAGATCTCTAAAAGTATGAGAAGCTTGATCAGAAAGCAGACTTATACCGTCACCTTTGACCAATGCTTTAAACGTGTCATAGAGCACTGCCAAAACATCAAACGTAAAGGTCAAGGGGGCACGTGGATCACTTCCGAAATACTCAGCTCATTCACACAGCTTCATGCTCTCGGCTATGCTCACTCTGTGGAAGTATGGCAAGACGAAGAACTCGTCGGAGGTCTGTATGGAGTAGCGCTGGGTAAAGTCTTTTTTGGAGAATCTATGTTTCATCTGGCGCCTAATGCTTCTAAACTGGGCTTCATCACACTGGTCTCCAAGCTCATCGAGCATGACTTCCAGCTCATTGACTGCCAGCAAGAGACAGCTTACATGGCCAGTCTCGGCGCCCATGTAATACCACGCACCGACTTTCTATCTCAGCTAAAGCAAAATGCTCTGATCAAGCATGACCCCAGGTCTTGGGCGGAGTGGTCTCCTGCTTAAAATATCAGTCCGACAGCAACGAGGGCAGTGTGTGTTTAAGGAAATCAACTTGTTGGGATATACCATCAGCTGTATCATGATCATGATTGACTACTATGACCTTTTTCTCGAAAGGGAGTAAAAATAGAAACTGCCCTCCGTAGCCCATACTATAGTGAATATCCTTACCCATGGAATGACCTGTGTACCATCCAGAACCATGAGTCGAATTTTTCATCCCCCACTTCGTTATTCTTTTATCTGGATCATTCAGCATGAGCTCTATCCAGGAAAGCGGGATTATTTGCTGCTCTTTTACTATGCCATCATTTATTAATAGCTGTCCAAGCGAAAGAAGATCTTTAGACCTCATAGATAGCCCAAATCCAGCTCCATCATGATAACCATCGCGCCTTAGCTCCCAGCTGACCTCTCCAAAATCTAAGGGATCAAACAATTTCTTCGTTGCATACTGAAGGGTCGTCATCCCAGTAGCTCTGCTTAGAATCACGGATAATACATGTGTCCCAGCAGAATTATAATTATACGCTTTGCCTGGCCCATGTATCTGTTGCTTTTGAAGAAAGTATGCTATAGGATTATCGGAGTTCATCCAGCCTTCATGCTCTTGGTATCCATCCCACTTTAATCCTGAAGTATGGTTTATCAAGTGTGCTATAGTAATAGTCTGACTTGCGTTTTCTATTTGCTCATATTCACTAACCAAGAATTCTTTGATTGGTACAGAAATATCACTAATGTATCCCTCTTCTATGGCGACACCAATCAAAATAGTAATAACACTCTTAGTAATGGATTGCACGTTTTGGAGGTCATCAGCAGATGCACCATTATAATATTCTTCTTGGGTCACCACATCATGCTTGGATATCAGAATAGACCTGAGTGAGTCCTCCGAGCTAAAAGAGCCGCATGAGACATGTATGAAAACTAAAATGGCCGACAGCAGAAACATTCTTATCAAGTCAAAAACTTATGATGAGTTTAAAACTAATTCTATAATTAAAGAAATACGACTAGCATAGACCAACTACATCACGCTATCGATAGAAAAATTAAATTTAATGTGCGCCGATTGGATTGAAAAATTCTATTGGAAGCTGCTACCGGCCTAATATTCGAACCTCAGTTAAGGCTATCGTGCTGTAAGTGAATAGATCATCCATCAGTGTGCCTCATTTTTCTATATGATAGACCTATCATCACATCACATCGATGTGTTCTTCCATGCATAGTGGTAGTAAGTCTCATCCTTGACAAAATCAAGACGCTCATATAACTTCTGAGCGGGATTATCCTGGTGAGTCTCCAGCGTCAGCCCTTTACCACCCACTCCCATGACGTAGGACTTTGCCTCATTGATCAAGAGGGTGGCGATGCCAAGTCCTCGGCTTTGCTCAGATACATATAGATCATTCAGGATGTGCAGTGGCAGTAGCGACACAGAAGAATACACTGGATAAAGCTGTGTGAAGCCCACTGAGGCGCCATCTAACCTGGCAATGAAAATAACAGACTGATCATTCTCCATGCGTCGGCGCAAAAAATCTGCAGCAGCTTTCAGGTCTGAGGCTTGCTCATAGAAGATTCTGTAGTCATTGAATAGCGCTGCCAAATCTTCAATGTCTTCCGAAGCAGCCTTATGTATCGTAATCATAGACACAAAAAAAGGCAATCCTCGTTACAAGGACTGCCTTCAGCATGAAAAAACTATCTATAATTTTATAAGGTACTGATATCTAAATTGACTTTCAAGGAAAAATCATTATCAATTGCCTTATCTCCTAAATTGTCAAAGAAACTGCCTGATCCGTACTTGATGTCATAGTTTGTTCGATCGACTAATATATCTGCAGTAGCCTTATCACCATTCATCAAGACTGGAAAACTGATCGGCTTGGTGATGCCTTTAATGGTCAGATCACCTTTCACCATAAGCTCGTCTCTCAGTCCAGCTTTAGTCACATCTGTGATTGTAAGCGTAGCTGTAGGGTGTGCCTCAGTACCGAAGAAGTCATCTGACATCAGGTGACCCTTTAATTTTTCTGCTCCACCTCCGGTGAGATCTGTGACTGCTATGGATGTCATATCAATGACGAAAGAGCCACCTGTGAGCATGCCATCAGTCATCGCGAGCTCTCCCGACTGTAGCTGAATCGTACCTGTATGTTGGCCTGTTATTTTCTTACCGACCCACTCTACTGAACTTGATTCGACGTTTACCTTTTGAGCCGTCGTCAATTGAGCCGCAGCCATTAGACATATGAATAGAAGTAAATTTTTCATTTTTATTTTATTTGATGATTGATACTGCAATATTAAGCCCTTTTGGAGCACATATGTTTAGGGTAAACTATTAAAATTATGTCAAAGTAAGCCCTAATTGTCTGGTTCTCTACATTTGATGGAATAGCCCCATCCTTTACTATTAGAGCAGTATAGGGGTCTTAACCCATCTGCTTCCCAATCAATTGATGAAAGTGATGAACACACTTCTCCATCGTAGGTGAGAATCTACCTCGATGATAAAATCTGGACTTGATGCCATCCTGCACACTTTCGACGACTGCCTCGTCTTCCAGCTCTGTGATATCAATCTGATTCGCCGTCCAGTCAAAGGGCGTATCCTTGAACTGATAGGTCCTGAATCTCACCAATGTCAGGTCTTTCGCTTTAGGATCTATGACATTCAAAGACAAGCCCCAAGGGTAGATATTGAACATCATATTGGGAAAGACCCAGTAATAGTAGGCATAGATATTTCTACCGTGATCGGGAGAATCCTTTGGAATATCAAAACAAGGCTCACCGTCCTTGGCGACGCCCAGCTGAAGATTACAGTAAGGGTGCAGATGATATTCGTACTCATCAAATGCCAATGCATTATTCAGCCCCTCATGTACAAAGGGCACGTGAAATCCTTCCAAATAATTATCACAATAGAGAGCCCAATGCCCATTCACAATGTAATCTCTGGACTTCTCATCGATGTAGGTCAAGGTATCAAAAGGCAGCCAGGAGAGCCTCTCTTGTATCGGCCGCACCAGCTCCTGAAAGCTAATTACAGGATTCAGACTGGTAAAGTGTAGTCCCATCCACTCTTCTAACGGTAGCTGGTGAAGGCTGTCAGAAGGAGATGGAAAGGCTTCCGTCGTCTCGAATGCGGGCATACTCTTGAAGCTCCCATCCATGCGAAAGCAGCGTCCATGGTAGCCACATGACAGCATCTGGTGAGTTCCTGCTGATTCTACAATGATCTTTCCTCGATGCGTGCATACATTAGAGAGGCAGTATTGCTTACCATCCTTATCGCGAGTCCTGACTATGGGCTCATCTAAAAAATGCTTCATGAGTGTAGTGGGCATCACCTGGCCGCTATGACCAATGTCATCAGCATCTCCCGCATACTGCCAAAATTTAGAAAATATAGTCTCCTTAGATTGTTCGTAAAATTCAGTAGATGTATAGAAATCAGTCGGTAGTGTATATGATTTATTTATATCTGTATCAATGGTCAGCTTCATAAGAGAAAGCTACAGGTTTCTGATAAAATATTACAACCACATTAGAAAATATATCTATCCCTTTTACTACAATTAGACCCGCAGAATATGAGTTGAAGTGATACTTTTGCAATGCGATGATAGAATACGAAAGACACGTCCTGAGTAATGGTTTAAAAGTTCTGATTCATGAAGATCAGAGTACGCCTCTGGTAGCCCTCAATTTATTGTACAATGTAGGCTCTCGGGATGAGGATGAAGATAAGACGGGCTTTGCTCATCTCTTCGAGCATCTCATGTTTAATGGATCGAAAAACATTCCAGATTTTGATACGCCTATCCAGTTAGCCGGTGGAGAGAATAATGCCTTCACCAATAATGACATCACCAATTTCTATGACATCGTGCCAGCTGACAATTTTGAGATCGCTCTTTGGTTAGAGTCCGATCGCATGCGCGATTTGTCATTTGATCAGAAGGGCTTCGACACGCAGAAGAAAGTCGTGGTCGAAGAGTTCAAAGAAACTTGCCTCAATGTGCCATATGGTGATGCCTGGCATAAGCTGTCGTCGATGGCTTACGGCACCCACCCGTACAAGTGGCCGACCATCGGCAAGGTGCCAGAGCACATTTCTGATTCTCACATTGATGACGCGAAAGCCTTCTTCAGCAGGCACTACTGTCCTGACAATGCCATATTAGTGATCGCTGGTCAGGTCCAAGCAGATCATACGTTGGAAATGATCGATAAGTGGTTTGGAGATATCCCCTGCGCGGGGCATCAAAAGAAAATCCTCAACCAAGAGCCGGCTCAATCAGAGAAACACAGCGAAACGGTCAAAGCAGCCATTCCCGCTGAAGCAATATTTTTGGGATTCCATACAGAGGGCAGAAAGCATGATGACTACTACACCTGTGACATCATCTCGGATATTCTGAGTAATGGGCGCTCATCGCGATTCTACCAGCGGCTCTACAAGAAGGCTAATCTCTTCAGCCGCATAGAGGCATACATCAGCGGCACGGCTGATCCTGGCCTCTTTATCATTGAGGGGAAGCTGCCTAAACACCGTAATGTGCATGAGGGCTTAGATGCCATCTGGAAAGAGCTCGAAGACATCAAGCAGCACAGTGTCACAGAGAGAGAACTGGAAAAGGTAAAACACAAGATCGAGAGCAGCCTTTATTTCTCCGAGGTAAGCGTACTGAATAAAGCCATCAGCCTGGCATTCTTCGAGTGGCTAGGGGATGCCTCCATGATCAATCATCAAGCAGATAAATATAACAATGTGACCACAGCTGATGTGCAGCGAGTCGCTCAGAAAATCTTCACCCAAGAAAACTGTAATGAGTTGATCTACCTGAAAGAGGAATCTGCCTGATCGACGACAATCTCTCCTGATGCTGCGCTACATTTTAGCTGAGCATAGACCACTCAGATCACCCTAAAATGACAGCGATGATCCCAGTACGACCCCAAATGATCGTCGATCATTACAATCTTCCAGAGGCCCACACCGATTACTCGCCCAAACAAAATCCAATCTAAAAAATCGCGCAATACCTATCCCCAGATTATCTAAGCCAATATGATATTCATCGTACGGCTCGCTGGTAGAAGTGTTTAGGTATTTATATCCAGCGACAAGCTGAAAGTTAGCTTTTTTAAGCAGTGGTATCTTGCTGAGCAGGTAGCCATTGAATTTATGCTGGAAGTGTAGCTGCAAGAAATTTTCGTTGGTGCTATTCTCATAGTAAGGCATCAATAGGAATTGTTGATCATATCGATTAGAATTCCCGAGCTGTGTTTGGTTTCCTAAGAAATGAAAGTAGTCAGCAAAATATTCAGGGGACTCGCCCAGATAGCCACCACCCATAGCATACAGGGTAGAGCTACCATAAATGCCCAAGTTCAGATACTGAAAAAGACTGGAATACAGTAGATGATAATCAACATCAGACCCAAGCGCATTGATACCCGTCTTGTAATACAGCCTGATGATGGGCCAGTCACTGGCGCTTTTAAATGTTCTGTCTGGATAAGACCACAGCTCCCTCCCAAACTGAAATCCAAGCGAAACTCTAAAGATAAAAGCTTGATGATCAATGAAGGCTGGCGAATCATCAAATGGTAGTTGCGGATTGTTAGAGCTATACTTTGGCTCATCTAATTTATAGCGATTGACCAAGGCTGACCTGTCCTCATAGTCTATCGAAGACCTGATCCTGAAAGTGACGCCCAAGTCTCTGGCCATCGATAGCGACAGAAAATTTTTGTCATAGGCTTTCAGATAGTTCTCATTAGGGAGCCAGGTGAATAATGTATTGACCAAAGCAGAAATAGGCTGATTTCGATTGAATTGGACTAGGTCTTTACCTCCTTCGATTCGATATA
Organism: uncultured Saprospiraceae bacterium; assembly: GCA_937929945.1. Classification (GTDB taxonomy): domain Bacteria; phylum Bacteroidota; class Bacteroidia; order Chitinophagales; family Saprospiraceae; genus CALFUK01. Next base: position 50,399 of record CALFUK010000010.1, on the reverse strand, counting down.
AGACATTGTTGAATCTGCGATCTCTGTATTGAAAATTGAGAGAAGGGCGAAGCAGCTTTTCTGATAGACCATAGCTCAGCTTAGCCCCAGCATTGAAGGAGATCGTGCGAGGTTCATTGTAGTATTTATGATACCTGAAGCCTACGGCCGAGTTCCATCCTTGAATCGTATTTAATCCAATAATTTGGATGGGCGCATCAAAATTAAAGCTGGTCCTCTTTTGCGAATTCTGATGACTGTAGCCAAAAATCACATTCGATAGCGTGAAGCGATTCGCCTCTCGATCAATCGAATCTAAGTATTCAGGACTCTCTCTGACAATACGGATACTGTCTTTTTCGATGTAGTCTACCCTCTCCTCCCGAGTCAGCGGTATCGGTCTGATGGAGTCCCAGTATTGCTCATCATGCTCATTAGACTCCTCTAAGACTTTGTAAACTTCGCTATTGAAAATAGAGTCATCGATCTCGTCAAACTGATAGTCGGTGTAGACCGCGACAAAGTTACCTCCCAGCGAAAATCCGAAGACACCCATTTTGAATTTGATCACATTAGAAAAGGGTACCCAATTATCCTCAGCTACTGGCGTGTAAAGCTGCTTGAAATTAAGAGAATCTATAAAGGGCAACTGGGTCGCTTCTTTCGATGCGTATAGATCGAGACTGTGGATGTTCCAGAGATCTTCATTAATGTAGATGTGGCCAAAGAATACATTACCGAATTTATTTTTCGGTATGACTTTGATTTTATTGACGGCATGGCCATCTTCTCCATAGGTGACCCCTTCTAATTTATATTGATAATGACTCATGGCAGAGCTGGCTATGGGTGAGACCAGCTGCCGATTGAGATCCAATCTGTTCTCATAAAAGCTATAGTCCATCTCTCGAGCACTATTGAAGCTGTATCCACGATCATCGCCCGAGACTTTAGATGAGTGCATGACTTCCTTACGCTTACCATCTTTATAGTAGAGCCGAGATATGGATTCGGACAGATAGACGATGCCCTGTCGATTCGTATCCAGCATCCCCTCCATATCTCCTACCTCGATGCCCATTATTTTTTCAGGTGCATCCATTACTTTATTGAATCCACGTACATAGACATCGCATTCATAATTGTCCAGTAGGTCTTTATAGTAGCTCCGCTTAGCTTGCGCCTTCCTGATGATGGCATAGGCAGGATCCTCTGCATCAGCAGCAATGACGATCTCATCTAATTGATACTTCTGCTCCAGCAAGACGAGGTCACGAATCAGCTCCGCCCCTGTCAGCGTCACTGAGATTGTCTGAGTCTCATAGCCCACATATTGAAAGACGATCTCATATGCCCCTTCTTTAAGATTCAGCGAATATGCCCCATTATAGTTAGTAGAGGTGCCCTGAGTCGTATTCTTCACATAGATATTCACAAATGCGAGCTGCTCACCTGATGCGTCAGTCACCGTACCTGTAAGCTGGGCACAGGCATGTGAAATACTGAATGCAAATAATAGAAAAATGGATAATTGTTTCATTCAAGATAGTTCGTGCATGTAAAAGACGACAGCCGAACACAAAATGTAAACAGCAAGTCTAAATTTTAACGAACTCCTTCACTTTTAATTTTCAGATCTTGAGAAGAATGCATCTGAACAAGGAGATGCAATCGATGCAATAAAGTATCATTGCCAGGTACTTTCCAATCTTGCGAATCAATCTAATTCGGCTTCGACCACGGGGCTCATCTTGTAGCCCACTCGATCTGCTGCGACTCTGACTTTTGTTTCACCTGACACGTCGAATGGCTCAGTATACACCATCCAGCGTGTCGTGTCTACTGAGTGTGCTTTGACGAGCTGATAGCCGATACTCGCACCTGCCGTCGTGGTGCTGAGACTGATTAGCTCACCCGTCCGATGTATCTCGGGCGCTGTGACTTGAGGCTGTATCCCATCTGGCCACAGCGTAGCGATGTACTCTGTCTCTTCCATCATATGAGGGTCTGACATACGATCCTGCCATAGATCCAGTGCGTCCTTTAGCTCAGCTATCTTACTAGCATAGGCAGGATCATCTAATAGAGAATGTAGCTCGTGGGGGTCGCTCTGCGTATCAAAAAATTCATAGGCTGGCTTCGTCTCTCTGAACCACAGTGCCTGATCAGCGGTCAGCTCGCCTGCCTTCTTCAGTCTATGCAGCTCAGCCATGATCGGCATCTGCTCTCTATAGGCCACGGGCAGCAGCATCGGCTTGTCAGTCTGATAGTACTTGATCAGCTTGTACCTGTAGTCTCTCACGGCTCGATTCGTATCATACAGGGCGTCGAAGCGATCCGCAGCAGAAAAAACATAAGATGGTGCTTCATCCTGTCGATACTCACCTAAGAAGGCATGGCCGTCCATGTGCTCCGGAGTCGGTATGCCAGCTAGTGAGAGCACTGTAGGAGCCAGATCAATGAAGCTGGTCATGTCACCGTCTCTGGAGCCCGCTTGTCTTTGATCAGGATACCGCACGATCATGGGTACCTTGATACCAGAATCATAGAGCAGCCGCTTCTGTCGCGGAAGGGGGCCGCCGTGGTCAGAATACCAAAAGATGATCGTATTATCTAAGAGTCCATCCGCCTCTAACTGGGCAATGATATCCCCTACCTGTGCATCCATCTGCTTGATATTAGAGTACATCTGTCTGACATCTCGCCTGCCGATCTCTGTATCTGGCAGATAGGGAGGCACCTGCACTTCAAGATCATGCTCCACCCAGAGAGAATCCTTAGCTCTCGCCCAGATCTGGGATTCGTGTGTGATTTCCAGATTAAAGATGGAGAAAAATGGCTGGTCTTCCTGATCCCGATTGCGCCAGTGAGCTTCTTTGCCACAGGCATCCCAGGCTGTGATCGTCTTGACAAATTGATAGTCTTCTTTCGCATTGTTAGTGCAATAATATCCGGCTTCTCTTAAGTATTCACTCATCATCTTTGCACCAGCTGGAGGTATCGCCTCATAGGCATGGACCCCTGTGGGCAGCTGTGTCTTCGTATAATTATCGATGACACTCTGTGGCAGATTAGAGCGAAACCACGGACCAGTCCTCATGTGATTAGAACCTATGCGCGATGGATACATCCCCAGCGCTATCGAAGACCTGGCAGGTGCACACACTGCCGCTGGAGAGAAGAAACGATCATAGCATATCCCTTCTCGCGCCAGCCGACTCAAGCTAGGCGTGCTGACAGTGGAGTCTCCGTACATCGGCAAGTACTCGCTCAGGTCCTCCGCCACAATCCACAAGATGTTAGGTCTTTCGCTGGCCGTTTCGTTTAGTAATGCTCGCTCTACGGCTGGTGCTGCGTCCTGATCCACACGCTGTACACTACTGCAGGCACAGAGCTGCAGGATGAGGTAAAGACAGATGATTTTTTTCATGTGTTTACGTTTTAAGGCACCATTAAATGAAGACAGAAATCAAGACTATGCTTAGGCTGCTTGATGATCCAGTCTGTGGCACCATGACTTTCTAAACTCTAATCAAAGTACTTTTTGACCACCCAGTCAGGCTGATGTCGATCCACCTTACGGACGAAGCCTGTCGGGTCAAATACCATCGACTCCTTTTTCGCTGAGGTCAAAGGATGTGGATCATCATACTTTTCTTGCGCAGCTTGCATCACTTGCCATAGCTCATTCAGTTTTTCTTCATACTGCTTATCCTCAGCCAGGTTATTTAATTCGTGAGGATCTTCGGCAAGATTGAAGAGCTGATTGTGATGTATTTTAGTATAGCGAATCAGCTTCCAGTCTCCGAATCTGACAGCTCGCTGGATATCCTCATAAGTCGTAAATAAATATTCACGGCCCTCAAACTCAGATGTCTTCCAAGCATCACTCAGCACCAGGCTCTCCCTGTGAAGACTACGGTCGACTCCTGCAAAATCCATGATCGTACCAAAAATATCTAAGAGGTAGACGAAGGCATCACTGGAGGCATCAGCGGGAATGCCTGGCCCCATGATTGCCAGCGGGGCTTTCATACTGTGCTCATAGAGACTCTGCTTACCCAGCAAGCCATGACTGCCCATAGCCAGCCCGTGATCCGCTGCAAAGATGATGATTGTATTTTCGTATTGCCCAGACTCCTTCAGCGCTGCCGTGATGCGACCAATCTGTTGATCCATATGGCTGATCAATCCATAGTACTCTGCGAGCTGGTCCTTGATGACGGATTCTTCTCTGGGCCAGCCAGTCAGTATCTCATCTCGGCCAGTCATCCAGCCTGTGTGAAAGGGATGTATCGGCTTAAAGTTAGCCGGTAGCTGCATGTCCTGCCCTTGGTACATCTCCATAAAATCATCCGGTGGGGTGCGAGGATCATGCGGAGCGGTATAGGCCACATAGGCATAGAATGGACCATCTTCAGCCGATTCATATTGAGTGATAAACTCTACAGCAGCATCAGTAAATATTTCAGAGGAAAACCCTTCTATACGTTTGGTAGTGAAAGAGTCGTAGGTAATCTGATCCTGTATGGGCACTTTATTGTGGTCGCTCATCCCGCCAAACATCACATGACTACCCACGTCCCATCCTTTAAAATCTCTGGAAGTGCGCTCATAAAAGTCAGTGTGGTATTTGCCTGTAGCAAATGTGGTGTATCCCTTCTGCTGCAAAAACTGTGGCAATATATCGACGGTATCCAGATCTGCATAGACATGATGCAGCGTCTTACCTGTGAGCATCATAGAGCGGCTGGGCGCACAGACGGCTCCGTGATGAGAGCCCATACAATAGGCATTCATGAAGCTATATCCGCCATGGATGATCTCATCGATATGGGGTGTCTTGATGATCGGATTGTCATACGCGCCTATGGCATCTGCACGCAGGTCATCAGCTAAAATAAAAACAATATTAGGCTGATGCTCCATTACATCCTCATGATGCTGCTGGCATGACATAAGGCACATGATGACTGATACCAAGAAGATTAAAGGGCAAAGAGTATGATTCATAAAATTAAAAAATTGAAAGCTGGAGCGATGATCATGATAGACCGTCGATTATCCATCCGGTAGCTACACTATGTAGCTGAATCAAAATAATATAAATGTTATACAAAAGCGAAGTTATGCTGTACTTATCTCTTGATGATGGAAAGCAGCTCGTTGCTGTTGATGTGGGTTTCGTCGATGGTCATTTTGTCAATGATTCTGCCATTCGTCCGGTAGAAGATTAATTGTTGATCAGCCGTGATCGTGATGTCACCGAGATCAGTGTCCTTCGGTATTTTGAACTTTGACATTTTCAGGCCATCTTTCGAAGCTATATTCAGGTTTTTGATGCGCTGTCTGAATTGGAATATATTTCTGTGATTTTGTCCTTTGCCGATGTAGGTTTTATCCACCGTCGCTTCGAATTCTATCATTTCATTTCCCGAAGGATAATATATCTTTTGCTTACCATAGAAGTCTCCATTCACATACCGCTTCACACTCGCTACTGCTGCATTATCATAGTACGAGGTATGCACCGCATCCTTATAGAAGATGACTTGATCCGTTAGTACATTGTCATAGCTGTATCTGTATTCAGTCACTTTGGGAGCATAGCTGGACCTCTCCACGAATCGCTTAGAATAAAAGGAAGGGTTAGAAAAATCGTACAGCCAATAGTTAGTGGGGTTTTCCGTCGTGAAGTATTTGACAAAATCCCGATTGACAGAATATTCTTCTTTATCAGGATTGAAGGTAGAGGCATACTTCATAAAAAGAGAATCAACATCCTGCTTCACATAGTTATACTGAAATGTCGAATCCGTCTTGAAGATCGGAGAACACTCATCCAGTAAGATGGAGCCAGCGTAGGTCTCATCAGATGTGAAATATGGAATAAAAGCGATGTATGCATAATCATCCTTGCTCTGAAACTGGATCACATATTTTTTCCAGTCTCGATGATGCACAGCTTCTGTCTCTGCCAGCTTATGGCCTGGATCGCACAGGTCGTAAAATCCCCAAATCTGAAGATTCACCGGATTAGCAAAATCCATCAGCGTAGGGGCTAGCTCTTTATCTTGCTGTACACCAGGCTTAGGTTTCAGCGGACTCATATAATGCTGTGGCAGAGCCAGCTGAATCTCAAAGGTATAGTATGCATCCCGCTGCAATGGCTGAGACAGCTTCTGCGCTAACTGTTCGAATGTGGTATCAGGCCTGACCACCATACCAACATATGAGTCTCCAGCGAAGGGTTCTGTGATGTTATTCCAATACCGCTTAGTCGTGGAATGTACATCTGGCGGTGTATATCCTCGGATGGCACAGGACTCCCATTTCTCCAGATTATTCTGTGTCTGGGCATAGTAGAGCTCAAAGGAAGGATTCAGAATGGCAATACTTTCCTGGGCACACAGGACAGAGCCGAGCTGCAGCATATAGGCGAATATAATTATGGTGCGTATTGACATATGCATACCAAACTACTAACTAAAGATGATAACTACAATTATCCTCTTTGATAACGATGCAGACTATAAAATGTTAATCTGCAAAATAAGAATTCAGGCTATACCTGGATTTTCTTAGATGTCCATGTCCGTTTTCTACATTTCGGAACGATGATTGTCATATATAAGCGCAAGCACTATTGTCAGATGTTAAATATGCAGTAGATGTCATATCTATAATTGATTCTAGTAGATAAATTAGGCAACTTGCTGTACCTGTGATCTATATCAATGAAGTATACCTATTATTATATCCTACTATGCAGCACACTATTCAGCACCATCTGTTTCGCACAAGCAGATATTGAATATTCGTGTCGAGTGGACGAAGCCAAAATCGTTCAGTTTCCCTTTGAAGTATCTTCGGTCACCCTGAATACCGGCATCACACCGAATGAGATTGTCAGTCTGGCAGAGGACGGCACCATACTCATAGAGACAGTAGAGACCTACGGACTCGGCTTGGCTCAGAATACAAATAATGCAATCGCCACATGCCTCAATGAATTTGGCGATGACTACGAAGGCATCACCTATCTCTTTGAGCAAGATTTTAGATTCTACTACGGCGTGTTACTCGAAGGCTCTTCGACTAATAACCCTAATAAATTCTTTGTCATGAGTACCGACTCAGGCTCTAACTCAAGTGTAAGAGAGTGCAGAGTCGAGACTCCAGATGGGCTATCATTCAGCAGGCGTGATGGCAGCAGCCTGAGCTATGTCGGTAATGATGGACTCGAAGGTGTGACTATAGATGCAGACGGCTTCTTATACGTCGTGGAAGAAAATGAAGAGACCGCCAGACCAGCACTGTATAAATCACTGATTAATTTTAACCGGCTGAATGACTTCAGTGATGGATCATTGATCGTCTTAGAGGAAGTACAGACAGCTGTCAATCAGCAGGATTTCATTAGAAACAGAGCCGATTTTTCTGATGTATTTCACCTCAGCATATTAGATACTGCCTATCGAAGTGAGTTACTCCTACTGTCTCAGACTCGACAAGAATTATATCACATCGATCTGGGCAGACCAGACTTTATCGATATCATCCCACTCGGTGATCTGCGATCTTCTACCATAGGTGTGTATAAGCCAGAGGGCATCGTACTCAGCGCGACACACATGTATATCACTTCTGATAATGATGGTGACATCAGTAGTGAGACACACTTCTCCATCAGAAAAAATCCCGTCATTGACGCGGGGACCAGCAGATCATATGTCGTCGGTGATCCACCGACCAGACTAGGCGAATTTCCAGCTGTCGATGGATATACCTATACCTGGACCCCAGCGAGATGGCTCAGTGACTCTACAGCGGCGCAGCCTGTCGCTACCCCAGAGAGCAGCATCAGATATACCCTTATGGTCACTGATCAAGAGGGCTGTAGCTCCACTGATATCATAGACCTGAGTGTCACTGTGCCTGATTTAGACAATGACGGATTCAATGCCATCAGCGACTGTGATGATAACAATCCGATGATTAATCCATCAGCCACTGACATACCTGATAATGGTGTGGATGAAGACTGTGATGGCTCAGATGCTGTCACTCAAAATATAACAACAGAAGCCATCTCAGGTCAAGTGATAGATCCTAATGATCAGGGTGTCCTGGATGTCAGTGTGATCATAGGTGATAGTGTGTACACTAAGACCGACTCGATGGGTATGTGGACTGTCTCGGTCGAGGTTCCTTTTGACAGCTTAGAGATTAGCTTTAGCAAGGACCAAAACTTTGAGAACGGCCTTTCGGCGATTGACTTAGTTCTGATATCGAATCATATTTTAGGCAATGATACACTTGGCACTGAGCTTAAAATCGCTGCAGCTGATACCAGCGGTGATGGAGCTACGACAGCTCTTGATCTGGTCTTACTGCTGCGAGTTATCTTGGGATTCGCTGATGAATTTCCAGAAGGGAGAGGATCGTGGGGCTTCATGCCAGAGACCGTGATGCTATCCTCTATCCCAGAGGACACAGTGCTGGTCAGAGCCTACAAAGTAGGTGATGTAAATGACAGCGCTACACCGCTAAAGTAGAGGCTATCTGATGCCATGTAGCGTTAGTCTGATAATCCACTACGAATCCTTTTGAATCTATATTCTTCAGTGAGATCGTCTCATACTGGATGAGCTTATTCAGATATGCTGTGGCACTCGCTATAAGATCTGACCTAAATCCACTCTGACCCAGCTCTTGGAGCGCGCCTATGATGAATACATAGCTAACGATCTTGCCAAAATGATAAAGCTCTACTTGTGAAGGGCGATCGGTAAATAATATATCCGCTGGAACACAGGCCTGACTCACGACATGCTTGAAATATTTATTCTCAGGTAGATAGTCTTTGAAACTTTCCGCTTTCTTTCGCCTCATGTCCTTATAGATGAATGTACCGTTCTGGGTGAACAAGACATCATTAGACCCTTCAAATATCTGGAATGGTCGGCTATCCATGATGGCTCTTCCGATGAATTCATCAAGCTTATAGCCCTTACCACCAAATAACTGGACGCCTGCCTGCGCAGAAGCCTGCATCAGATCTGTGCTGACCGCCTTAGTGGCATTAGCCTCGAATGACATGGTCGAAAGATCACTGTCGACATATGAAGTGCGCGAGCAGAAGTGACACAATGCCGAAATGATGGTATATGATGACTGGATTTCATTGAGCCGCTGCTGTACTTGATCCATTGAGATCAGACTAGACTTTCCGATGATTCTGCCTTCGCAGTAGTCTATGGCATCATCTAAAATCCTGTGGACAAAGCCCAGGGCCATCCCCGGAAACTGCATGCGAGAACGATGCAAGAGGTCCAGCATCATCCTGATCCCCGTACTCTCGGGGAGCATCCGATGTGAGACTGGAATTTTCAAGTCCAACTGATTGATACCATATGGAATCATATGCAAACCAGCATTTTGATATAACTCTTCTACTTTTATATTTTGGCCAGGCTGTGAGACATCACACAGAAACATCGACACATCTTTTGTCAGATTATTCTTCTCATCCATCTCTCGACAAGTGAGCACCCAGTACTTAGCCCTTCCTGTAAGACCACCCCAGTGCTTCGTCCCTTTAATACTAAAGACATCCCCTCGCCTCTGGGCAGAGGTCTTCATATTCAGGGCATCAGTGCCGTAGCCTGGCTCCGTAATCATCAGGCCGCCCAGCTCACCATTGTCAGCCATGTCCTTGAGGGTATTCTCTCTGACTGGAGACTGTCCAAATTTTTGCACCGGCTGTATGCACAGCGCCCAATTGATCCCAAAGGTAAGTGACAAAGCGAGTGATCGATAAGACGCTACGGAGAGAAGTCTAATGCAATCAGCTATCTCACCACCGAGCCCATTACAGTCTTCTGGGATGAGTACTTTCAATGGCTTTAATTGCGCTATCTCAGTCAATAAATTCTGAGCTTTGGCTCTATCACTTGCTATTTCTTCGTGCTTTCTGTCTTTAAGCAGTGTATCAAGATCACTCTCGAAACTTTTAAGAAAATCCTCACATAACATATTACCCATCCTATTCATACAAATTTGGTGCTTCAATATAGTTTTTACTGATGGAATAGCCTAAGGAATATACCTAATCCTATCGAGCGTCATACGCTATGCTTATCTGATAAAATATACTTCTGCAATTTTATTATCTAAAATTTTATAAACAGCTACAACATCAATAGGTTCTTTTGTTTTATCAAAAATAACCCGCTCATGGTCGATGACCGTATTGCCTACGATGGTCCGGCTGCGCAGTTCACAATGCAAATCTGGGTTTTCCTCGATGAATTGGTATTGCTTTTTCATCTCGTCTTTCCCCTCACCTATGAGCTGATCTGGAAATTGATACAGCCTCACATCCTCCGCATAAGGCTCTAAAAAAGCTTGCAGCTGATGTCCATTATATGCATTGAGCTGCTGCTGCACCAGCGACTCGGGCGTTGGTGCCAAGATATCAGCAGGATTGTAGGCGACTCCTCGATGTATCACGGATTCGATGTGCTGGATAGCCATGATGTCTTCGAGAGGATTGTCACGCAGCAGCACTAGATCAGCTACTTTCCCAGATGCTATGCTACCTATTTCATTATCTTTTTTGATGGACCTGGCCGCATCTATCGTCGCACTCTTAAGTATGGTGTGATCAGCAGTGCCCTGATGCTGCATTGCCCTGATCTCAGCGTAGTATGAAGAAGCATGCATCGTCCCAATATTTCCAGCATCGGTACCCAATGCCAGTGGGAATTTTTCAGTGACCAGTCTGCCATAGTTTTCATTCTTCACCCTGTCTCTCTTGGCATTCATCGCTTCTATCTGCGATCTGTAGGTCTTATAGCTGGATACCAGCTCTGGCTGTTCCAGATGACGCAGATCACTCATGGTGCCGAGTGGTACGGGAGGCGCATGTCTGTAGTCTTCATCTGTATAGTCGTACTCCGAGAGAAAGGTCTTGTCATACTGGCCGCTGACGATCAGCGTCGGAGCGATCACCGCATCAGATGTCTTCACTAAGTCTAAAAATTCTTGATCTATTAGAACATCATCGACACTATGAACGAGGTAATCCGCGCCTGCTCTCAGAGCCAGCTTAGCTGTCGTCAGCTCTGTGGCATGCACTGCGACGGGCAGATTATACAGCTGTGCTTCCTGGATGGCGGCTTCGATGATAGGGTAGTTATCCAGCGCATCTTGCGGCTTCAGCGCGATGTACCAGATCTTGATAAAGTCTGGCCGGTAGGGCAGTTGTCTCTGCACTAGGGTGCGTGCATCTTCTGGGGTATCCACCTTGATGATAGGCGGATCTGTGATCTTAAATTCCTCTGGCTGGTAAGTAGAGATCAGCGGGCCCGTGAGGTAGACCGTCGCAGAGCTTGGGTCCTGATTCAGGCTGTCTCTGATCATATAGTTATGCATCGGCCCTCCTACATCTATGGTCGTAGTGATGCCACAGCTGAGGTATCGCTTCAGTATGGCCTCAGCATTCTGCCTGCACCAAGCTATCTCATCGTCATAGGATCGGATGTGTCTGAGATCGATCGCATCGGGTCTGGTGTACAGCCCGCCAGACTGAAAGAGGTGGATGTGAGCATCTATAAGCCCCGGGATGAGGTATTTGTCCGACCCATTGATATCACCAGCTTCTGACTTGTTACTGGCATCTTGGATCTGCTTTATGATGCCACCAGTGATTATGACATCTTGATTGGGGATGACTGCCCCAGCTTCTACATCGATGACATGGACTGATCTGATCACGAGATCCTGACTGTGCAAAGTGATAGCCAGTAGTAAGAATAATAGGGTCAATGATTTGATCATTCTCTTGGGCGTGTATGTCTCAGAAACCATTCGTAGAGTTTAGGATTAGCGTAGGTCTCTGTCCATGAGTCATGACCAGCCATCGGATATACGGTGAACTGTACATTACCACCAGCCTCATCCAAAGCTTTCACGATGCGACTGCTGGCATCAAGCTTCACCACCTGATCCATCGCTCCGTGAAACACCCAGGTAGGCATGTCCTTCAGGTATATTGGGGCATCGATCGCATTCATCCGATCGCCACCACAGATGGGAGCGATGGCCGCAAATCGGTCTGGCCTCAGGATGGCCAAATCCCAAGTGCCAAATCCGCCCATACTCAGTCCTGTGAGATAGATTCTGCTTTCGTCTATGGGATGATTGCTAATCACATCATCCAGAAGTATATCAAGGGCCTGAGCATCCCACCACTGATGCACAGGGCATTGAGGTGACAGCACCATGAAAGGAAAGTCTGGATTCGTCTCCACTATTTTTGGTGGACCGTGTACCTTGACCTTGGAGATATCAGCACCTCTCTCTCCCGATCCATGTAAGAAGATGATCAGTGGTAGCTTCCCATCTTGAGCCAGCTCCTTCGTCGCAGGCGTGTATAGAAGATATTGATACTTAGATTCCACAGTCATCGTTTTCGAACCAGAAAAATGATGTTCTTCTTGGCGCTGAGCGAATGCTACATGGAGGAGAACTGCTGAAAAAATAACTGTAATTAAAACTCTCATATTCTATCTTTACAGTTTCTAAAGTAATGAAACTAAAGTTAAAGTAGATTACAAATATGTTTTCCACCTATTTTGAATTGGGATTTGATCATATTCTGGACATCAAAGCCTATGATCACATTTTATTTATTGTAGCCCTGTGTGCCATCTATACCCTGTCACAGTGGAGAGAGATATTGATACTCGTCACTGCATTCACCATTGGGCACTGCATCACGCTGGTGCTCTCAGGGCTAAAGCTGGTAAGTGTGAATGCTGATCTGATAGAGTTCCTCATACCCTTGACGATCATCATCACTGCTGGATTCAATGTGCTGAAAAAGAAGTCAGAGCGCCGCGTCAGGTGGAATTATATATTGGCCTTGTTCTTCGGGCTCATCCACGGCTTAGGATTTTCTAATTATTTCAAGGCATTGATCGGACAGGAGGAGAATATTGTCAGTGTGTTACTACCCTTTAATGTAGGCGTAGAAGCGGGCCAAATCGTCATCGTCGCTGTGGTCATGCTCATAGCTTGGATCTTCATAGACCTCGCTAAGGTGAATCAGCGAGAGTGGACCCTCTTCATATCGGGAGCCGCCGCTGGTGTAGCTGCGATGTTGATGATTGGATAGCTTCATATACTCTGCGTGTGACCATCTGAGCCTTAGCTGATCGATACACTTTGGTCCGAATCAACAATCCTAAGATAAGAGATTTAGTCTAACAAGTCATATGGATCGGCGTTTTCACAATTCCCCAGGGGACACAAGAGTTTTTATAAAATAAGATCATATAAAAGTTAATTCTAATATATAGCATTTGTAATTTGCCCTATATTATCACTCGACGCATATGGATCCTAAAATTAAAGTCGCTGTCATCTTTGGTGGAAAATCTGCAGAGCACAAGGTATCTCTGAGATCGGCGAAAAATATAGTCGCTGCCCTAGACAGGTCTAAGTATATACCAGTCCTGATAGGCATAGATAATGATGGCCAATGGCATTACCACGGTGAATCAATGCAACTACTACACGCAGACGATCCTGCAAAAATAGAGATGAAAGCTGGCACTAAAGTCTACCTGTCTCAAAATGCTGATGACCACAGCATCATCGACAGTCATGATGCCTCTACGCTCTCAACTATTGATGTGATCTTTCCCGTACTGCACGGTACCTATGGAGAGGATGGAGCCATACAGGGCTTCGCTAAGATCGCTAATCTAGCTTGCGTCGGCCCTGGCATCCTGGGTTCAGCTATAGGCATGGATAAGGACATCATGAAGAGACTCCTTAGAGACGCTGGCATCGGTATAGCTGACTATATCTTAGTGCGACAGCATGACAGCGATGTGCTACAATACCAAGATGTCGTCGCCCGCTTAGGTAAGGAGCTGTTCGTCAAGCCTGCTAACATGGGCTCCTCTGTGGGTATCTCCTGCGTCCGATCAGAGAGCGAATTCAGACCAGCCTTGGAGCTGGCCTTACAGTTTGACACTAAAGTCATCGTGGAGGAGAAAATCGTAGGCCGCGAGATAGAGGTCTCTGTATTGGGCAATGAAGCACCACGAGCTTCTATCCCCGGAGAAGTGATCCCCAAAGATGGATTCTACTCTTATGAGCGAAAGTACTTGGACGAAAGTGGGGCTGCATTGGAGATTCCTGCTGATCTGCGTGCTGAGCAAGTCAAGAAGCTGCAGGATCTGGCTGTAGTGGTGTACCAATGCCTGGAGCTCGAAGGGCTGAGCCGAGTGGATGTCTTCCTCCAAGACGATGACACCATCATTGTCAATGAGGTCAATACACTACCGGGATTCACAGAGATCAGCATGTACCCTACCCTGTGGCAAATATCGGGCATCGATAAGACTGAGCTGATAGATCAACTGATCCAGCTGGCACTGGCGAAGCATGAGGAGACTAATGCGCTCTCCGTCAAATACTAATGCGCCTCGAGCCAATTCTCACCGACGTCCATTCCTACAAGTATTGGGACGGTCAGATCAGGCAGAGCATTTTTCATCTCTGACTCAATGATCGGCTTGACGACTTCCAGCTCTGATCGATGCACATCGAATACCAGCTCATCATGCACCTGCATGATCATTTTAGACTTGAATGCTTCCCGCTTAAAGATGTCATGGATCTTAATCATGGCGATCTTAATCATATCAGCAGCGGTACCTTGTATTGGTGTATTGATCGCCATACGCTCTGCATTGCTCCTCATCATCCCATTTCGACTGTTGATGTCTCTGAGGACTCGCTTGCGCCCCAGCATCGTCTCCACGTAGCCAAGTTCACGGGCAGACTCTACGATCTCTGACATCCAGTTCTTCAGTCCTGAAAACTGGTCAAAATAGGTCTGGATCAGCTCCGTCGCCTCTGCCCGCTTGATACCGAGCTGCCGGCTGAGATTCGTCGCTCCTGCCCCATAGATCACACTGAAATTCACGGTCTTAGCTCTTCGCCGCTGTTCGGCTGTGACATCATCATAGGGTGTGTCAAAGACCTTAGCAGCCGTCGCTCTGTGAAAGTCATTGCCATCGATGAAGGCTTGTAGCATGGATTCGTCCTTACTGATTTCTGAGATCAGCCGCAGCTCTATCTGGGAGTAGTCAGCCGCCAGCAGGATGTGGTCTACGTCTCTCGGCTCGAATGCTTTTCTGATCTCTCTGCCCGCATCATCTTTGATCGGAATGTTTTGCAGATTGGGATTGTCTGAGCTTAAGCGACCCGTCGCAGCACGAGCCTGATTGAAGTTACTGTGTACACGATCGGTCCTGGGATTAATCATATTGGGTAGGGCATCGACATAGGTCGACTTGAGCTTAGAGAATTTTCTGAACTCTAAGATGTCGCTGACGATATCATTATCCACTGCCAGCTCATTGAGCTTATCCACATCAGTCGAATACTGACCTGATGAAGTCTTCTTCCAGCGGTAGGGTATCTTCATCTTATCGAATAAGACCTGTCCGACTTGTCTGGGGCTGGCAATATTAAAATCTACACCCGCTTTTTTGAATATCGCTTTTTGTTTGGCTTCGATTTCTTTCGCTAGGACCGCAGAGTAGTCTTTTAAAAAATCTCGATTGATCCTGACGCCTTCATACTCGATCTGAGCTAGCACATCGATGAGGGGCTCTTCGATCTTATAGTATAGATCTTTCAGATTTAGCTCATCCAGCTTGGACTCTAAGACGGTCTTCACTTGTAGAGTCACGTCTGCATCTTCACCCGCATATTCTTTGACTTTGGCAGGATCAATGTCGCGCATGGACAGCTGATTTTTACCTCGCTTCCCGATTAATTGTTCGATCGGGACCATCTTATAACTCAGGTATGCTTCTGATAGATAGTCCAGCTTATGCCTCAGATCAGGCTCGCATAGGTAATGGGCGATCATCGTATCAAAATAACTGCCCGCTACCTGAATGTCATACCACTTCAGCATGAGGATATCATACTTGATATTTTGGCCTATTTTCTTAATGTCTGGATTTTCCAGCACCGCCTTGAATGGAGCTATTTGCTTCTTTGCCTCGTCATAATCATCGGAGACAGGTAGGTAATAGGCTTCATGTGGCTTGATGGCAAAGGCCAGACCCACTAGTGATGCCTGAGTCGCATCGATCCCAGTCGTCTCGGTATCAAAGCTAAGCTCATCCACGGCTGACAATCGCTTGACCAGATCACTCACCTGCTTATCAGTCTCGACTAACACATAGTCGTGATCCACATTCTCTATATTCTTAGCAGCGACAGCATAGGCCTTTTTAGGGGCGGTCACACTTTTGGATGGAGTATCAGCATCCCCGAAAAGTGACTGCTGCTTGGGCTCGGAGGCTCCCAGTATTTGTTGGGCTAAGGTCCTGAACTCTAATTCTTTGAATAGTTCAGTCAGCACTTCTCGATTAATAGGGTCGATGATGTATCTATCAGCATCAAAGGTGATGGGGACATCCAGCCTGATCGTAGCCAGCTGCTTCGAGAGTAAGCCCTGCTCTGAGAATTCGATGACTTTCTCTTTCTGCTTCCCCTTGAGCTGGTCTGTATTAGCCAGGATGCCTTCCATGGAGCCAAACTGCGCTAACAACTTCACTGCCGTCTTCGCACCGATGCCTGGTATACCTGGAATGTTATCGACGCTGTCACCCTGAAGTCCTAAGACATCTATGACCTGCTCTACCCGCTCGATCTGCCACTTCTCCAGTATCTCCTTGATGCCTAATATCTCAATGCCATTACCCATGCGCGCGGGCTTATACATGTATATCTTGTCTGATACCAGCTGAGCATAATCTTTATCGGGGGTGACCATATAGACATCGAAGCCCTCTTTCTCTGCCTGCTTAGCTAGTGTACCGATGACGTCATCCGCCTCAAAGTTATCCACAGTGACAATGGGTATATTGAATCCTTCTACGATCTTTTTAATGTAGGGTAAGGCGATACCGATGTCTTCTGGCTGAGCGTCCCGATTCGCCTTGTAGGCTGGAAAATCCGTATGACGAAAGACCTTGCCCTTTGGGTCAAAGGCGACTGCTATGTGGCTGGGCTTCTGATTCTTCAGGAGGTCCCAGAGCGTCCTCACAAAGCCAGTGATGGCTGATGTATTGATGCCCTTCGAATTAATCAGGGGTCGGTTAATAAAGGCAAAGTGTGCTCTATAGACTAGTGCATGTCCGTCAAGGAGGAAGAGTTTTTTTTCACTCATGGTATCTTCTCAGTTATGGAGGACAAGATACGGATAGAAATGAAAAAGCCCACTCTCGACGGAAGAGCGGGCTTGTTTATTCTGTCATATGTTCAATCAGTATTCTATAGCGCGTAAGATAGGCCTACAGAATAGAATGATTGTGCGTCAGGTGATTCGAATTTTGCATTTCTGATACCTGCAGAGATACCTACTCCAACGCCTTTCCATACATCAAAGGTCAACGTATTCAACCATGTCCACTCGAAAAGTGAAGGTGTCGGAGCTTCTGAGCTGGTGTATGGTAAGAATGATGTCAAAGTAGAAGTCAGTGCGTAGCCATCCCAGTCATGAGTGTAATCAGCTCTGATCTTAGCACCTAAAGAACCTGTAGATTCGAAACCTGCTCCATCAGCTGGAAATGCAAAGTGATAATTCACAGGATGTACGACAACAATAAGGTCATCTATATTAGGTGTCCAAGTCAAACCAACACCAATGTCAAATGTACCAGGCTTTAGAAAATTTCCTAATGAAGTATTCAATTCACCTAATGCTGAAATCGCTAACTGATCAGTAATCGGCTTACCAGCAAGTGAAGAGATATTCAGTAAATCAACCGTACCGTTATCAAATAATTTATCATTATCTACAACTCCGTCAGCAGAGCTAAGATCAATATCTTGCCATGCTTTGTTCAGGATACCTTTATTTCTCCAGAAAAAATCATCGGTGATGTTATTAGCGAAACCGCTTAAGTTAATTGCTAATCCTGAAGAACTTGCATCTGGATTAGGATTCGCTATCCATCCGTTTGATTTGTTAAAATTAAATCCTAATGTTCCTCCGAAACCTGTCAACCAACCAGCACCTGTCTCGATTGAGGCTGCAATGGCAGCTTCTTCTTCGATCAACATATCAAGTGCTTTTTCTGCTGCCTCGATTTCAGCTTGCTTTGCTTTTAAGTCTGCATCCAAAGATTGGCCATTTACGAAGCCGACGTATGCAAATACTGCAATAAGTATTAAAGTAAACTTTTTCATAGTAATTGTAATTAGTGAAATATTTTATTGTTTTTTAATCATGTATAATAATCTTCCCACCCAAGACTGCACTAAGTGGGTATAAGATTCGACGATCATTTGACTGAATAGTAACTGAAGTACTGTCTATTTTTACAATTTCTCCCCTCTCACCTTCGACAGTCACCGTATCGCCAATATTTATTTTGCCCTTATTGTAAAAAGAGGAAATAAAATTTTTGATGACATCCTTCGCTGCAAGACCATAGCCAATCGCAAATGCCGCAACGACCCCTCCGATGAGTATGGATAAGTTAGTCTCTAAAAACTCTGTCTGAATGGCAGCCTGCTTAAGCGCACTGACGAATACAGTGATCAAAATAAAGTAGAACACAAAGCTGGCAATCATGCCTGCTGATGGGATACCCAGTGACTTAAGCGCTGTAAACGCTATAGACCGTAGGGCCTCCGCTAATAAAAGTCCCAAGACCAGCATAATCACTGCCACGATGAGATTAGGAATAAAATTAATGATATCAGATACTAAGTTAGAGATGGCTGGCATACCTAAAGCTTCAGCACCCGCTATCAGAAAGAATAGCACCAAAATATAGTAAATGAACTTAGAGATGATTTTACTTATCTCAATTTTGACATTTGATTTCTGGACGATATCTATTTCGCCGAGCTTGTCACCTATCTTATCGACTCCAATGCGCAGGAGTATTTTTTTCACGATCCCAGCTACTATTTTAGCCACGATAAAGCCGATGATAATAATGACTATAGCCGTAGCAACTCTAGGAATTGCACTTAAAAATTGTTTTAGTAAATCTGCAGTAAATCCATCCAACATGTTCAGCGGTATTAAAAATTTTTTGAAATAATAACTAGAAATATCTAATTAAGAAGGTGTTAAAAATCTTATGTGAACAGGAAGTAAATAATACAATAGCACATCATGAGCTAAGCGTGTAGTATCTACTCTAAGGTATTTGGATACCTCGGTGTATCCTGTGAGTCGGAAGATCTTGAACCTCCCTCCTCGGCATCTTTATTGGGGCCCTTTGCTCCTGATATCCCCAAAAACACTTGCACCACGCGTGGCACAAACAGTTCGATGATATCTCCGATGAAATGAAAAAAACCAATCGAATGATTTATATTTTCCTTTATCCTCTTCTCCTTACCCTCGAAATTCTTTTGATTGTCTTTAGCTAATTCCTTAAAACTATTCTTTGACATAGTGTTACTTTACGAGTCTTTGTAATTTTCTTTATAGACCTTCTTGAACTTCTGCTTAGCGCGTTTAATTTTCATTTTAATCGCACTTTCAGATTTTACAAGAACCTCACTAATTTCTTTAATCGACAATTCATCTTGATACTTCATCAACAAAATCGACTTATCAGTCACCGGTATTTTGTCTAAGATTATTTTTAATCTTTTGACATTTAATTCCAATAAAAACTGATCTTCGAGACCATCATCAGCTGTATCATGCTGGTTTGCCAGATCTTCAACTAAAACGCTTTTGTCTTTCTTCCTCTTCCGAATAGAATCGATACAATAGTTGTATGTGATCGAATATATCCAGGTAGAAAACTTAGACTTTCCGCTGAATTTTGAAAGATTAAGCAGGATCTTCACAAATATCTCTTGTGTCGCATCCTCTGCTTTCTCCTCATCCTTCAAGATCGAGATACACTTACCAAATATTTTGGATGAATACCGACTGTATAGAAGATCAAAACATTTTTGGTCTTGGGTCTTCAAATAAAGATCAACTGCCTCCTCGTCAGAAATAGTCAAACTTATATTTTTAGTCAATAATGCAAACAAATAGCAATTCAAAACGCATATTTTGGTTAGTGTCACACTCTCTATGAGTTGAGACGAAAAAAAATAAGAAAGTTACAGAACGGGGGAATTAACGTAATTAACAGTTACAAAGTTAGCATAAAACTTTAGATAAATGATCGTTTTGACCGCTGCATTTACATTTATAAAGCTGTAATAAAAATGAGGTAATGCAAGCATTACCTCAACCCTAACCAAATGGAACCATGTGTCAACGTACTTATTGTACAAATGACACAAAGCTAATATATGACTTTTTTTTGAATTAATACTCCTCAACGGCTCTAATCCCATCCTGATCCATCCTACAAATTGTCACGCACAGATCTCTATTTGTCGGCTCAAAAGCAAAGCCTTCCTGATTCTTACTTGTACATTTGAATCATAGACCACGCCTTATGATACACAAGCTGCACTATTGTTATTTCGTCCTACTGATCTCTGTCATCACCTCCAGTTCGATCGCGCCATGTATAGCTCAGGGCAATGATGACGTATTCTTCATCAAGAATATTTACGACCACAGTCTTCAGAATGGCCAATGTTATCAGTGGCTCACGCACTTATCAGAGGATATTGGTGGCCGATTAGCCGGATCACCAGGCGCTGCCGCCGCAGTAGAATATACGAAGCAGGTGATGAGCGAGCAGGGCTTTGCTGCAGTGTCACTGCAGCCATGCATGGTCCCTCACTGGGTCAGGGGTGATACAGAGGTCGCGAAAATCGTCAATTCAGAGCGAATCGGGACCATCACATTAGCTGCGACAAGCTTGGGCAACTCGATCGGGACTGGCCCTGGAGGCATCACAGGCCGAGTGATCGAAGTGATGTCCTTAGATGAGCTGATGGAGCTCGATCCTGCTGATGTAGATGGTAAAATCGTGTTTTTCAATCGGCCCATGGATCCCACACAGCTGCATACCTTCAGAGCCTACGGTGGAGCAGTGGATCAGCGAGGCTCAGGTCCTGCGAAAGCAAGCTCTATGGGAGCAGCGGCTGCCATCGTCAGATCTATGACGACGAGAGCTGATGACATACCGCATACTGGCGTGACAGTCTTCGGCGAAGGAGATCGGCTCATCCCAGCGATGGCCATCAGTACCAATGCCGCCGACCAACTGTCTGCCCTGATGAAGCACGAGGATGTCACACTGTACTTGGAAAATCACTGTGAACTGAAAGCAGATAAAAAGTCTTACAATGTGATTGGCGAAATCAAGGGCAGCAAATACCCTGAAGAGATCATACTCGTCGGCGGACACCTGGATAGCTGGGATATCGGAGGTGGAGCCCATGATGATGGCTCTGGCTGTGTGCACAGCATCCAGTCCATGGTGACACTGCTCGAGCTGGGATACGAGCCCCAGCGGACCTGGAGGTGCGTCATGTTTATGAATGAAGAGAATGGCCTCGGCGGCGCCCTCGCCTATGCCGCTGAGTCAAACCAGAAAGGAGAATACCATATGGCAGCCATCGAGTCAGATGCGGGAGGATTTACGCCCAGAGCTTTGGCCGTCGGTGGAGATAAAGATATCTTCGAGCAAAAATTTCCTGCCGTCAGGGCCTGGAGAGATATGCTGAGCAGCTATGGTGTAGAGCTGACGCCTGGAGGCGGTGGGGCCGACATCAATCCGCTAAAGTCACAGCGAGGCCTCTTATTCGGTCTGCGGCCAGACTCTCAGCGATACTTTGACTATCATCACACAGCCATCGACAGAATCGAAGCTGTGAATCAGCGAGAGCTCGAACTCGGGGCAGCAGCCATGTCAAGCCTCGTCTACTTACTGGATAAATATGGAATCGATGGAGAATAAAATAACAGTCAACGGAAAGACATTTGCAGAATACATTTCGAGCGAGAAGATACAGGCCCGTATCAAAGAATTAGCGCAAGAAATAGACCAAGACTATGAGGGGAGTGACATACTCATGGTGGGCAATCTGACAGGTGCATTCATCATATTAGCAGACCTGTGCCGATACCTTAAGTCTAGTGTCGACGTCAAATTTGTCAAATACACCTCCTATGCTGGCATGGAGACCACGCATGTCGTAGAGGAGAAGATGGGCTTCGACAAGATCAAACTGGAAGGCAAACACATCCTCATCGTAGAAGACATCATCGATACGGGCATCACACTGGACTTCTTATTACAAAAAATACGCTTGCAGAAGCCTCTGTCTGTCAAGGTCTTCAGCCTGCTGCTCAAGCCTGATGCCGTCCAAAAACCAAATCCGATCGATTACATCGGCTTTGAAATTCCGAATGATTTTGTCATCGGATATGGTCTTGATTTTGATGGTATGGGCAGAGACTTAGACGCCATCTACTGCCTGTCCACCTGACTCCAGCGATAATTTGTAAAAAAAGAGCAGGCTAAAGGTTTTCTTAGATTGGAAAATATCTTACTTTTGCCGCGCGATTGACCCATGGTGTAATTGGCAACACATCGGTTTTTGGTACCGACATTCAAGGTTCGAGTCCTTGTGGGTCAACAGAAGCCTCTCTTTGGAGAGGCTTTTTTTATGCCTTTAACTGTCATAAGTCGTATTACAAAGACACATCTAAAATCAAGCTACCTCCATCAGCTTCAGCTCAAATCCTTTTCTGATCATGCCAGCCACATTTTTTACATCCAGCTTATCCATCAAGTTACGCCGATGAGTGATGACCGTGTTACAGCTGATGAATAATCGAGAAGCAATCTCTTTCGTTGTGTATTCGAAGGCGACCAGATTGAGGATCTCGCGCTCTCGTTTGGAAATTTGTCTACAGTTCATTTTTTGGTGATTTTGATTTCTAAGTTCAATTTTGTTTCTTATGTAGCAAAGTAAGTGTCGTGGAACGCCCGAACTATGGCGTAAAGCAGCTTCCATATGGTGTCAATGACAAAAAGACTTCTTCCTATTTTATGCATCATGCTGGGCGTGATCTTATCTACTCGTGCAGACGTGAGAGACTCCATTCACTATTTCATAGTGCATCAAAATAAATACTCAGACGAAGAGCTAAGCCTACGGATGGAAGCATTGGCCAACAGCCTATTCAATACATACAGTCCAGATGAAATAGGCGCATTCTGTGAGACGCTGGCACCGAAAATTCCTTCTGTCAAAAGTCTATTCGCCAAAATGCACCTGATGGAAATCCAGTGTGCCTATCTTAATAACAGTGCACAGTTTGATAAGGCAGAGCAATGTGGGCTCGATGTCGTCGCTATGGGAGAAAAACACAATCTCCCCAAAATGATCGCCTCAGGACTAGAAGACCTCCACTTTATCTATAATCACCAAGCCCGTTATCAAGATCAAATCGATGTCTTGGACCGAGCCATAAAGATCCGGCAGACTCATCGGATCGAGCCTACAGAAGATCTGGCCTACGACATGATGTGGAAGGCTGAAGCCTATAGCTACATGGGTGCATTTGACTCAGCCTATGTGAGCATCGATCGAGCAGCTTCCATCATTCCTGCTGAAAACCCAGAGATGCTCGCCAACATCTACGAAAGATACTCTCGCATCGCACTGGAGCAAGGTAACTACAGCGAGTCAATGCGCTATAGCCAAATGTCTCTGGATATTGCTCGGCCACTGAACATGCAGACGAGAATCGAAACGAATCTAATGTACCAAGGCTATAGCTCATTCTACCTCGGACAATATGAAGAAGCCATCCGCTATGAAAAAGAAGCTCTGGACATGTACCAAGGCTCGAGAGATGCGAATACCGCAAGTGTATATCATAGATTAGGCAAGATCTATAACGCCACTGGAGATTACCTGACAGCGATCGACTTCCTCCAACAAGCGATGGACATCTATAAGGAGGTAGACTATGACATCGGAAAGGCGAGAGTCAATGTAGAACTCAGCCAATCATACCTGGGACAGCAGAAACTGGACCTGGCTCGTCAGACAATCAATCAGTCCATCGAAGTCTTTACATCAGTCGGCGACCAAGTTAAACTGGCTCGAGCGCAGCGTGTCTATGCCCTAATCGAACTGCAGGCTGGCTACTGTGACCTCGCCTTAAACTATCAGAAAGATGCCATAGACATATTGCAAGAAAGTAAAAAAATAGCTGCATTGGGCCAAGCCAAAGTAGAAATGAGTCGCATACTACTGCAGTGCCAACAATCATCAACTGCATACGAAAAGGCGCAGCAGGCACTGCAGCTATCGACTCAGTCCAAAGATGTACTTACGATGATGAATGCTAACCTGGCACTGTCACAGATCGCAGAAAACGAATCTCAACATGCAGCTGCTTTACGCTTTCAAAGTGAATACCATCGGCTATACCAGAAGATCTCCACCGCATCTAACCAAAGAGCGATGGCTCAAGAAAAGGCAAGATTCGACGTACAGCGAGCAGAGGAGCAGCAACAAATGGCTGAGCTCAAAAATGAATCTCTTCAGCAAAAGAACAGATTCTTGCAAACAGGTGGTCTGGCTGCGCTCTTCCTGACTGGTCTGCTCACTTACTTCTTATATCAGCGTCATCGGTATAATCAGACGCTGCAGACAAAGAATCAATACATCACTGCACAAAAGGATGAACTCCAAGCCCTCAACGCCACCAAGGATAAATTCTTCAGCATTATAGCGCATGATCTCCGCAGCCCATTAGTCGCTTTTCAAGGGATCGGTAAGCAGATCAAATATTACAGTCAGCGAGATGATGCAGCTAAGCTTGAAGAACTGTGTCACCACATAGAGGACCTATCGATGAGGCTTAACACGCTTCTGGACAACTTACTTAATTGGTCACTGGTAAGCACGGGACAGATCCCCCATCGCCCTCGCAAACTGGACATTGAAGCAGAAATAGAAGAGGTCATCGATATATTTCATCCTCTCGCAAAAGCAAAATCTATCAATCTAAGCTATCAAATACAAAAATCAGAAATGGTCATCTATGCTGATGTCCGAGCTGTGCAGACCATTCTTAGAAACATCTATTCTAATGCCATAAAATTCACCCCAGAAGGTGGCTCGGTCAAAACTGCAATACAAGAAGAGAATGACGAAATCTTGATCAAGGTACAAGACACGGGAATCGGGATGAATCAAAGCCAGCTGGACAATTTATTCATAATAAATAAACAAACCACTACAGGTACGAATGGCGAAAAAGGGACTGGTCTCGGCACATTGCTGTCTCAAGAACTCATCCATATGAATCAAGGCAAGCTGCTAATCAACAGCACCCTAGGCCAAGGAACGATTGTCCATATATTCCTTCCTAAAGCAGGATGAGCGTGAGCTATTTTGTCAATGACAAAAACTATGTAACTAATTGTTCTCTCTAAATATAAATGCGTATTTTTTATGCCATAACTTTTTGACAAGCAAACTTTCTATTCATTCAAACACCTTTATAAAATGACGAATCCTGTGAATTAATCCAGAGCGAAAACCGTCATGAAACACATCTATGACGTAAATAACTAAGACACCCGAATGAATGATTAATCGGAGTTATTTGCAGATTGGCATTTTGTCCTGAAATTTATACACATGAAGGAACAGATTAAAATATTCATAGTGGAAGATGAGCCACTGATCGTCAATACACTAAAAATCGATTTAGAAGAACTGGGTTATTGGTGTGTCGGATCAAGCGATAACGCAGAAGAGGCACTACAAAAAATAGGACTCGTGAATCCTGACATCATCTTCATGGATATCAATATCATGGGTGACACATCTGGCATCGAACTGGCAGAAAGACTCGTCGAGCAGAAATCCTCAGCCAGCATCATCTTCCTCACTTCACTGGATGATGAGCTGACATTTGAGTCAACGTTGGAGAGCAAACCCTTTGACTACCTGCTCAAACCAATCAGTCGAGTCAAATTAATGCGTGTACTGCGTCTATGCACGGCCCAACGGCAGGAAGCACTGCAGCATGCCGAACATTTGACATTTATCAAAGCTCAAAATAAACTCCAGCGGCTCAATAAATCCGAAATTCAGTACATAGAAATTAAAGACAAAACCTGTCTGATTTATCAAGAGTCCGCAGACCTGCCCATCGAGACCAGGTCATCCCTTTCAGACCTCTTACAGCAGCATCAGCTGGACCACTTGATACAGATCCACAGAAGCTACACCGTAAATCCTATGAAAATCAGCAGCTACGATATGACGATGAATAAGATCAATATCAAAAATCAAAGCCTGCCAGTATCGAGATCTTATAAAGCTCAACTCATTGCTTATCTGAAAAAATGAGTGATTCCTGTGTTCATAATTTAAGTTGATGGCAGATTACGTCCACTGAATGGTTGCTGATTTGTTACTGTATGCCAATAGATATATACAGTTCTCATTAAGCGACAGACACTACTTGATGAAATGTAAAGCTCAGCTGACCACAAGCTCTCGAACATCATGATCAAAAGTGAAGCTTCTTCGCTGTCCATCTTGGCGCAGGTGAAGTAAATTCAGCTGGTCATCAAAGAGATCTAATAGAATGGTGTTCTTGATTTTTACTTCTTCTCCAGCGACGCTGCTGTCCACTTGGAGCGCCAGGTCGATCCAGACCGACATCTGGTCGGCGATGCTCTCTTCATACAAGAGGTCCTGCTCGACTCCGCCAATGGTCACTGTGAGATGTTTCTTCAGATACGCTTCTATCAACTCATCGGATGAGCTATACCCTGCCGGCAGCTCTTCTCCTGGTGTCAGGCCACAGGCATTCATCATGTCATCTAAAAATATGCGCACACTGAAGTGCCACTCCCCGCTCTCCTGCTGCTCTATCTCGACCACGCTGACATGAATGTCATGGGCAAGCAGCGGCGATACGGACACTAACAAAAAGAAGCTGAAGATGATCGTGCGAAACATAGCATGATAACGTTCATTTCAGTTGATTGGTTTCTACCGTGATTTTCTTAGGAGCTTTTTAACCCTTACCTTAGTGTATGCACTTTATCCAGATCATGGCTCTCCTCATCCTCATGCTGCACCAGACATCTGCAGCAGCTCAGCATGATCGGCTCAGTGCTGTACTGGACTCCATCATTATGGATGCGATAGACTCCATGGCTTTTCCTGGGGCACAGCTACTGGTGATCCACCAAGATTCTACCATCATCCAGCAGTCCTACGGACATCACACTTATGCTAAAGAGCGAGCCGTAGCCTCACATCATCTGTATGACCTCGCATCCATCACCAAGGTCAGCTCCGGACTACCGATCCTGATGAAGCTGCACGGCAGAGGCGCATTCCATCTGGATGTCCCGGCTGAGCGGTATCTACCTGAACTAAAAAAATCGAATAAATCTGAACTCACCTTCAGAGAGATCCTGAGTCATCAGGCACGGCTGGAGCCATACATTGTCTTCTGGAAGGACATGATCAAGGAGGATGGATCTTATAAGCGGCGATCAGTCAAATCAAAAAAATCTCGCAGATACCCCATCAGGCTGAGCGATGACATGTGGCTGCACAGAAAGTACAAGAAGAAAATGCAAAAGCGAATCAAAGCATCGCCACTGCTGCAGGAGACTAGCTACAGATACTCCGGACTGAGCTTTCTGCTGATGCCCGACATGATCAGCAGAATGATCAAAGCAGACTTCGAGACTCAGCTCTACCAAAGCTTCTATAAGCCCATCGGAGCAGACAGACTCTGCTATCAGCCCTTGACTCAGTATCCACTCTCGGAGATCGTACCGACTGAGCGAGATGATTATTTCAGACACCGCCTGATCGCAGGTGAGGTGCATGATGAAGCGGCGGCGATGCTGGACGGTATCTCCTGCAATGCTGGTCTCTTCGGCAATGCTGAAAGCGTAGCACGAGTCTTTCAGATGTACATGAATTATGGCGTGCTGGATGGCAAGCGGTATATCCCTGAGGCCACAGTGCGGCTCTTCACTTCATATCAGTATCCAGACGCTGATAATCGTCGAGGCTTGGGCTTTGATAAGCCTCTGCTCACTTATGATGCGGAGAGTGCTTACATCGCCCAGTCGGCTAGCCCAGAGAGTTTCGGACATTCTGGATTTACTGGCACTTTCGTTTGGGCTGATCCGACACATGATCTTTTGATCGTCTTTCTGAGTAATCGAGTATACCCCAGCAGAGCTAATCGAAGATTATACACGATGGAGATCAGGCCTAAGCTGCATCAGGCGCTCTATGATCATTTAAGATCTCATGACCGATAAGTCTTTATTACATGGCAAGTCTTTTACATAATTCCTTGGTATTCAAAGGAATACCTTTCATTGATCAGGCATCTAACTGAAAAAAAATAACACATACAATTATGGCCTATTTCATACGATAGCTCTATATTTAAAAATATAACATCTAACAACTTCGTTAATTGAAAGTCAGAAATTCATTAATGACTTTATAATCTCTGATCAGACTTATCTCTTTAAACTTATACCGATGAAACTCGTACTTCTCCTAAGTCTTATATTCCTCTGCGGTACTACCTGTTTCGGTCAGAACGACCGCATCACACTTTATGAAACAGTCAGACTCAAATTGACTGATGGGAGTCAGCACACTGGCAAAGTCATCTCCATCACTGACGATACCATACTCCTGCAAACTGAAAAGCTGGGTAATATCACAATACCCGTCGATGAGATACAACGCTTCAACACCATGGATCAATCAATGAATATTGATGATAATGGATATCCCATTGATGATCATAACTCGACGCACTATTTAGTTAGTCCTTCAGGATACACGTTAAAGAAGGGGCAGAGTTACTATGAAAATATTGGTATCTTTTTCAATAGCTATTCCGTCGGGATTACGGATCGATTCTCCCTGACAGCTGGAACTGAGATACTTTCTTTGATTCTAGGTCGTATACCTGTGATATACATCGCTCCGCGGTACAGCATCCCGATCACGGAGGACAAGCTCAACCTCAGTATAGGGACTACATTTTTCACCTCCGTCCAAGACGGTTTTGAAGGAGTAGGTATCTTGCAGGGCGCACTCACTTTTGGAGATCGCAATAATAATTTTACCATTGGTAGCGGATTTGGATACAGTACCAATGGCCTTACCACAGAGGGTATCATTCCAATATTCGGATCCTGCATGTTTAGGCTATCGGAGCGAATCAGTCTCGTTTCTGACAATTTATTTTTTACTGAGACTGATTTTAATACAGGTACTGGACTCATATCATTGGCAGCCAGAATTCACTTTAAAAAATCAGGCTCAGCGCTGAATGCAGGTCTGTTCAGACCCTTAGAAGACACAGGGAATCTTCTGGCAATCCCATTCGTATCTGCTACGATAGCTATCAGATAAGGCGTGTACCAACATAAGAGTCAGCTATAGCACTTAGGCCACTTGCGGGAGTCGCACGGTAAATATACTGCCGCCTTTATCATTTCTATTTTCCACGGTGATCTCACCATTAAGTTTAGCTATGAGTGCTGAAGCGATGGATAATCCCAAGCCAGAACCAGTATACTTTGATTTGTTATGCAGCGTCTTGAAGTTCTTAAAGATATCTTCTTTGTACTTTTCATCAATTCCAATACCATTATCGATTACGGAAATAAGGTGGCTATTCTCCTGCATAGTATAATCTAGCTTTACTTCTGGTCTATCTGACTCGTTAAATTTGATGGCATTTTCGATAAGATTTTTAATAATCGAATAAAGCATGGAAGAATGACTCAGGATATCTGGAAAATCTGTCCTTGTCAAATTTGCGTTTTTTTCCTTTGCAAGGCTATCAATACTTACAAAAATATTATCGATCAATTCATTTAGGCTTAACTCAGAAAGGCCGAATTCATTCAGATCATAAACCTCTTGAATCGCAGCTATGTCTTCGATTAAGCTATAGGTTTGCTTTACACTTTTATTAATAAAGGAGAAGTGGTTATGATATTTACTAGCTTCTGATGCGTTCATCTTCTTCTGTATCAATCCAGAATAGCTACCTATGGTTCGAAGAGGCTCTTTAATATCATGAGAGGCTACGTAGTTTAGCAATCTTAATTCGTCATTTGCTTTTTTCAAATCAATGGTACGTCGATCTACTTCTTCTTGCAGGTATGCATTCACTTTCTGCTTATTCTTGTACCTCAACCAAAGAAAGAATAGGCCTCCAATTAACAGGAGGGATAAGCAGAGGCTAGTGAGTACAAAATATCTTTGATTTTTTATCGCCATTTCACTAATCTCACTTTCTTGGCGCAGAGAATTTATCTCTTCATTTTTCTTTAAGGTCTCAAATTTTACATTGGCAAATGAGGCAAATCTGGCTTGTGCATTTGTAAATATGGTTTTTTGATATTGACTCAGCTCCCTATTGACCTCCAGCGCTTTTTGAAATTGTCCAAGTGAGCTGTAACACTCTTCTTTTAGCGCAAGAGTCTCAGCATTTATAGTCTGATCTAGTCTGACTTCGTCTTCATTTAACAATGCGAGAGCTGCTGAAAAATCATTTTTAAGCATCAGGAGCCTAGCCTTCAAGATATAGATGGATGACATGTAAAATGACTGTGCATATTTTTCACTAAGGGCTAAGTACTTGCTTGCATCAGCTCTATTCGCCCTATTGAGGCTAATGTTCGTCAGCGCATAGAAGGCGACAAACTTGGCATCCGTAAATTTATTACCGGTGACTGTATCAATTTTACGAATGTTTTCTAGCATATACTCCGTGTACAGATCCGTAGAATCACGCTGATCAAGCTCATCATAATATTCTGCCAGGTAAGAATAATCATAGGTTAGACTGTATTCCTTCTCTGGGCTCTCTAATCTTTGTGATACCTGAATCGACTGTTTAAGATACTTGACCGCATTTTGCAAGTCACCAATAGCACTATACACTTCGCTGATATTGCCCAATGGAAAAGCCTCGGAGCCATCATCTAATTTTCTGGCCTCTTCTAATGCAGAAAAATAGAACTTTAGTGCACCTTCATAATCACCGATTTTTCTGTGCAAGCCGCCTGAAGAATTTAAAGCGATTCGGCTCGACTTTTCATCATATGCTTCATTGACAGCTGCATTCAAATAGTGGAGTGCTAAATCTAAGGAGTCCATTTCTCTGTAGAGGACACCTAATTTTTCTGCATAGAAAAATTTACCTCTTACTTGATCCAGCTCCATAGAGCCTTGGTATAATTTTGTTAATATCCTCACGCGATCAGAGACAGGCCAATTATAGCTATCTGGATAATATGCTTCCAATTTTTCAAAAGCTGCCACACTAGAAGCAGCATCTATATGTACCCAATCTAATGAGTCAGGCTCCATGAGATAAGCAACTGTAGGCAGTGACAATAGATATAATGCAATTATCCAAGGCAAACGACGAATTCCTCTAATCTCAACTTCTCGAATTTTACCCATATCCAGAGTTTACTTAGCTTTTAATTTATTCAACTACACATGACTCGATAACTAATATAAACCATAGAGAATAAATATTGCACTCATTAGCCAACAAAGTTAATTTGTTCGGAAAAATCATGATATCCCAAATTTAAATTTCTCTCAATCCTATCTGGATCAAAAACTAAGGGAGAACCTAATAATCTCGAAGGGAAAATATAATCCACCACTAAGTCTGCCCGAATGTCCTTTTTAAGCCAAAAATGCCTTGCGCTCGTTAGGTCAATGCATAGAGCGTGCTTTATGTTCTGGCTATTCTTTAAAAACCTGACCGGCCGATTATCAGATATACCACCATCAATATATCGATGGCCTGAGATCTTATGGGCTGGAAATATGGGATAAAGCGATGCGCTAGCAATAACGTAATCTATCAATTCGCCGTCTGGTATATCTTCCTTCGACAGGTATTGTGGCTTCTTCGCTGTCAGGTCAAATGTGACTAATCCAAACTCAATATCAGACGCTCTGATAGCTTCTTCATCGAGGTGATGATGCAAGAGTTCTTTCAGTGGCTCTATGCTGAGGCACTTGTCTCTGAAGAGCTTCTTGACGACGGAATAGATGGCTCTGGGATTATACTGTGCAGATTCCTCTACGGAGGTGTAATCATCGAATATCTTACTGTAGTTAATGTCTTGCCACAGGTCATGTGCTTTCTTAAAGTCGCCTTGAGCCATAGATGCAGCATTGATGGCGCCCACTGAGGTACCATAGATACTGGCCACTCGGTCAGTGATCTGAAGCTCCTCCATCGCCTTCCAGGCACCTATCTGATAGGCACCTCTGGCGCCTCCACCTGAGAGGACTATTCCGAGAGGTCCACGACCTACGATGATCTTTGGCTTTTTAGCTAGTGTTAGTGCCTTCTTGATGTTGTCTTTACTGATGCGTTTGGAAAGTTGCATAGCTGATGATGATTAATTTAATTGTCCAGAGGATCGTTCTGATCCAGTTCGTCCTGACCAAGGCGTCAATTTCTGACAGATCAAAACGCAAACTTAATTTTTGATGCAGCGGTACTTGTATCAAGAATGTGCTGAGCCACAGGAATATTGCGCAGCACAGGTGTATAATTTGTAATTTCTCAGGACTCTCCCAGGTCCAGAGTGCAGCCAAAATGAATTCTATCACCATGAGCGGTACGACCAGTGGTCCGATGTGTGCTACGTGTCTCTGATGATAGCTGCTATGACTCTCCTGGCTCACTTCTCGAAATGCTGGATAGACCACTAGCTGTACCAGCCAGATGATCCCAGTCATGATACTGGTGACTATGAGGTTAGCTAAGAGGGTCATTGGGGATTTATTTTCTTTTGGACTGGTAGCGGAGCCAGTCTGCCTCATGATCAATATCAGTCAGCTCTATCAGCTCCGTAACAGATAGACCAGCCTCCAGAGCTCTGCTGAGTGTGGTCTTGAAGACCTCATCAGTGCTCCATTCTATCTCTCCAAAAAGCTGTGGCTGCATCTCATTCATCCCTAATAGGTAATAGCCGCCATCAAAGCTGGGACCTACGACGACGTCCGTCTCAGCTAATGTCGTAAAGGCCCTCTCGATGATCTCAGTCGTAAGGTCTCCACAGTCACTGCCGATGATGACTGCATGCTGATGTCTCTCTAAGACGGTCGTAAAGGCATGAGCCATCCTCTCGCCCAAGTCATCACCCTTTTGCAGCATTTTAGTGCATCCATGTCCATTCCACAGGTCATGATGATCTATCACATCACTGTAGAATACGTACTTGTGAGATATCGAGCCAATAGCTATGTCTCGGGTGACCTCCAGAAGATGCAGGTATGCAGCTAGTGCTGCTTCATCACCTATGGTCTTGGCGAGCCGTGTCTTGACCCTGCCTAACACAGGATTTTTCACAAATATGATTAGAGCATTATGTTCCAAAGGAGTCAATGCTTAGGCGTGTGTATCATTTCTTCTTTTTGTCTTCTTCCTCTTTCAGCCGTAGTAATGCGCCTTCTTCGATGACCTTGGACACAGCGCTGTAGGGACCAGATACGATCGTCTGACCTGATTCTAAGCCATCTAAGATTTGGATGTAGTCATCGTCTTGAATGCCCGTTCTGACAGGTATCATTCTGGCGGTATCAGCTTCCATCACGAATACGACTTCCTGTGCTTCTGCTCCTTCTTCATCCTCTGTCCGGACGGTCACAGCCTGGATGGGCACACTGAGTACATCACTCATCTCATCCGTAAATATTTCGACGGAGGCAGACATACCGGGTCTGAAAGGATACTTCGAGTTAGGTATTTTTAGCCCTTGGTATGAATCAGAGTCGATTCTAGCCTTGACGATAAAGTTAGTGACTTGATCCGTATTGAGCGCTCCTGTGCTGCCCGAATTGGCGGCCGAATTAGCTATTTCAGATACCTGCCCTGTGAATACCTTGTCTATGTAGGCATCGACTTCTATCTCCACTTTATCATTCGGTGCGACTTTCAGAATATCATTCTCACTCACCTCTACCTGCACTTCCATGTCATTCATATTCGCGATGCGCATCATCTCTGTACCCGTCATCTGGATGGTTCCTACGACACGCTCTCCTTGCTCCACAGAGAGACTGGAGATGATGCCGCTGGTCGGGGCTTTGATCGTCGTCCGGTTCAGATTCGTCCGGAGCTCCTTGAGCGATGCTTCGGAGCTGGCTACTTGAAATTCTGTGCCTTTGATATTCTCCTCAGCCGAGATGATACTCGCTTCTGCTGCTTTAAGATTCGCCTGAAGAGCGCGAAGCGAGGACAGGGACTGGTCGTATTCTATCTGCGATATCACCCCATCTTCCTTCAGCTTGGCATTGCGGTTATGCACCTGCTGAGCATTTTCCAGGTTAGCCACGATCTGCTCTTTCTGAGCTATGTTATTTTGTAGTTGTGACTTGGATATAGACACTTGTGCTCGCTGTCCATCCAGAGAGGCCTTGCCTCTTTCGACGGAGGAGATGTAGGCTTCTGGATCTATTTTAGCCAGCAGCTGCCCAGTCACGACAGAGTCACCTTCTTCTACCAGCAACTGGACGATCTCGCCCGAGACATCAGAGCTGATCTTTACTTCGACTTCAGGGAATATACGTCCACTCGCAGAAACAGTCTCAGAAATACTTCTGGCTTTGACTTCTTCTACGGTCACTTCTTCCCCCTTGGGTTTGGACTGCTGCTTAAAGTACATGGCAGCTGCAGCAGCAAGCAGCAGGAGTAGTAACAGTGGCAGTAGCCATCGGCGCTTGCTCTTCTTTCGTTTAGTCATAAGCTGGTAAGTATACAGAATATCTTGATACTTACAAAGTTAGCGGTTTGCCGAGGTAAAAATCTAAAATTTTCACTTTGAATATATAATCGTACTTGGCCAGCAGAGCTCTTATGGTAGCTGAGTCATACTGGTTTTTCGCTTGGATGTAGTCGAATGTATTAATCGCTCCCAGCTCAAACCTTTTTTCTGCATTGGCAAAAGCGGCTTGCTGGGCTTCCACGGTGGTCTTAGAGACTTCCAGCGCTTTCTTAGCCGTCTGAGCTTCAGCAAGTGACTGCTGCACTGAGGTCTTAAGGCGCTGCAGTTGCTGATCGTTTTGGTTTTTAGCTCGGAGTACATTCAGCTTAGCTTGTTCTATGCCAGACTTAGCTTGGTAATTATTGTATATGGGTACATTGACATTCACACCGACGCCATAAAATAGATTCTCATCTATCTGATTGAAATATGGATTCTTTGAGGTGATGACATTAGCTGAGGGAAATCCAATGATCGCCGCATCACCATCGATCAGGACGGGAGTATTATTGATGGTCTCTTCTATGGCATCTACCCGTTGGCCTTTATTGGAATAATTCGTCCCGATGGATCCACCAGCAAAAATACTGGGATAGAGAGCTGACTTAGCTATATCCACATCCATTTCAGAACTCATGATTCTGATTTTTCCAGCTTCGATGTTTGGTTGATTCTGGACTGCCAGGTCATATACTTCTGTAAAGGAGAGTTTATCAGGATCACTGAAGAGGGTAATCACATTCTCATCGGGGATCACCAGTGTCAGCTCATTCTCGACGTCATAGTTCATGAGTTGTTTGAGATTGAGCATGGAGATATTCAGATTGTTCTGTGCTGAGATGTAGTCTTGCTCATTCAGCGATAGCTGAGCCAGAATATCCAGTCTCTCATTGCGAGGTCTGGCACCAGCAGCGATCAGCTTGTCGATCTGGGTGAGCTGCTCTTTGCTGAGGTCTATGGAAAATTGGACGGTGGCCATATTTTCTTTTGCCAATATTGCACCTAAGTAGGCACTTGCGACATCCAGCGCGATGTCTCGTTTCGCTTGTTCTATATCCCTTTCAGCAGCTTCAAGAATCAATCCGCTTTGCTTTAGCTGATTTCTCAGTCTGAAGCCATTGAATAAAGTGACTCCCGTATTCAGAGAATAGGAATTAGAGAAGAATGATTGGGTAGAGAATGCATCTGTGGTGGGATCCAGTGATCGACCAAAATTGAGCTGCGCTCCTCCAGATCCACTTAGGTTAGGGTATTTGGCTTGCTGCGATAGCTCTTGATTGATCTCTCCTGATTGGTAGTCATAGCCCAGCTGCTTGATCGAAAGAGAATTTTCCCAGGCATATCTGATGCATTTCTCCAAATCCCATTGTTCTTGGGCAGATAAGCTGGATACTAAGAATACACTCATGATAAGTGTGGATAGGGTCTTCAGCATGTTCGAATTATTTATAATCACAATGATAATATAAAGGGGCCAACTAGCAGTAAATTATATATGAATCTAGTGCTTAGATCGATCAACAAACCTGCCGGGCTCCTTTTGGCTCATGTAGCAAAATGCACATTCATAGGATGGATCTATCATCATACCAATGAGAATATTGCTATTCATACCATACTGAACAGACGAGAATACCCGCTAAAAAGTTGCATCACTTAGAATCTTTCATGCAGATGGGATCAATACCTGAATCAGGAGAAGTTGAGATTATAGATTAGAATTGAGCGTAGCCAGGCCAATCAGTCGATCGTACCGTGCACCAAATTCTGTGTAGTATGCTAAAATGGTGTATTCATTTTCGGCTTCGTACCAGTCGCCCTCCAGAGCGCCGTAGTCCCTCTCATCTCCGTAGTCTATCACATATTGGTAATCGTAAAATCCTTGCTTTAGTAGTACTGAGGTGGTATAGATACCTCTGAAGGCATCGTACTGCAACTTACACTCTTCTCTCAGCTTCCAGTCAGACAGCTGACCCACGACGTAGATGTCTGCATCAGGTAGTACATCCTTAAGCTGCAGCGAGAAGTGAGCATTCACATAGTTAGATTTCACTTCATCATTGTTATCGTCAGCCGACTCTAGGAGGTAGTTACCATTGATGTCAGCGTAGGTATGGTAGTTAGCCCAGTATCGATTCTGATCCATGAAGAGCAGCATATCTACCCCATCCCTATTTTTATCCATGGAGTGGACGCCCTCACCCCGATATCTGATACTGCGTAGATCGACGATTCTGAATTCTTTGCCAGCTGGAAAGTTATGCCGGTCGACATAATTAAACATGATGTCTTCTCCATTGACAAATCTGGGTGTCACGTCTCTGATGGCCGTATCCCAGCGGTGGTTTTGCATCAGGACCAGCTCTATCTCGTTCATCGGATTCGCGATTCTAAAATTTTTGTAGTTCACTCTGAATTTTAGCTCTTGATGGCTTCTGATCTTTTGCACATTCATAGGATCTATGACTTGACCCAATACAGTCACCAGGGGTTCGACCACCATAAACCGTCTGGTCAGGGCAGGGACTTCATCATACTCATCCTCATACACATAGAGAATATAGTTGCCGCTCAGTGTCCAGTTGATATCATTATTAGGAATGGTCAGCTCATAGTGTGTGTAGTCTTGATAGGTCCCGATGGAGTAGTACGAGTCCTCTATCTCTTCATCATTGAAGCCATCGATGTAGTCCAGCTCCTCGAGCTGGGAGGGATTCCAGTCCTTATCACAGTGGATGAGGCGGTAGCGGTAGGTGATGTCACCTCCTTCGAGATCATCAAAACTGAGTAGTAATCTACCTCCAGAATTTAGATCGATGATCGGTGCTGAGGTGGGCAGTCCTACGTGATGCAGGCGCACTGACTTGATGTTATCCAGATAGACATCATCAGAGAGATTGTAGTCCACTTGACCCGGAAGCGACCAGGACAACAGCAAGGCGGAAATGAAGA
Source organism: uncultured Saprospiraceae bacterium (assembly GCA_937929945.1). Taxonomy (GTDB): domain Bacteria; phylum Bacteroidota; class Bacteroidia; order Chitinophagales; family Saprospiraceae; genus CALFUK01. The sequence goes on along the minus strand of CALFUK010000010.1, from coordinate 12,630 downwards.
GCAGCAGCTTATCCATATTCTAAATAACTACAAAGTATTCGATTCTGTCTCTTATTCACCTGTTTTAATGAAATCTTAATAAGCTGTATTCTGAAGCTTATTGGTACATCAACAAACCAGCAAGGTGAAAATTTTGGACCGCTTCGCTCACAGTGGCCATTCACCATAATACACTTCATCGGGCTTACTCGTCCACCGATTAGCAGCGATGCGGTACCTCCACGGTAGATTAGAACTCTCCGCAGCAGTCTTCATCCCGACTCTGGGCCCGCTGATGATGGCTCCAGTGTGAATGGCTGGCGCATCTTCGATCCAGATCTTAGATGGCCGGCTCATCAGGTTTATTCCGTCGTGTGCCTTCCTGATCGCCATGGCTTCCGTGAATTTTCCTGGCCCATTACACAGGCTGACTGCATCAGAACCCATTCCACCTCTGCGAAGAGACATGATGCTCTCTCCTACAATAGGCTGGACAGCCCTGATCAATACCACATGAGCGACCCCTTCTGGCCCTGTCACCACATTGAATAAATGATGTATGCCATAACAGATGTAGACATAAGCGCAGCCACCCTCTCGAAACATAGTCTCTGTCCTCGGAGTATGCTTGTTCTGATAAGCATGAGAAGCCTTGTCATCAGGGGCGCGGTAGGCCTCCGTCTCTACGATGATGCCTGAGGTCAGATGACCATCTACTTGGCTGATCAGTATTTTACCGAGTAAGTCCTGACTGACTTGCAGCACATCTTCTCGCGTATAAAATGACTTAGGCAATAATTTGGGCATGATGGCAAAGATAAATGCCTTCTGTAAATCTCATAAGAACATAAAAAATCAGGCTTGATAATCCAACTTTCCTACTACTCCAATGCAATAGATTTCCAGCCCGCAAGAGTACATAGCTTGAGTTTATCATCCATAGCATTCATATAGATTGACCCAACTGATGACGCATCACAGCTTGGCTCGGTTTGTAATGGCTCAAGTCGTAGCACTTCAGATACATTCAGGGTATTATTGATGGTCACGTAGTTCTCTAAGAAATCACCAAAGATGAGCGGACCACTATGATTGTTTTGACTGTTCGATGGTGGATTTGTCTCAATCACCAATTTATTGGATGTATTAAAATTTCCTCCTGCCTGAAAACCAATAAAAACGTTATAATCTCCATCGGCATCGCTTCCAGAATCAGCACCAATGTAGACGTTACTATTACCAGTCGTAATTTCTTCTCCTGCATTATGACCCACAAAGACATTATTATTTCCATTCTTCGCACCTACTGCTCCGTATCCAAGATAAGTGTTATTCTCACCTGAAGATATTCTACCACCTGCACCAGTACCTGCTATAGTATTTCTATCGGCATCAGAGAGTAAAGATTGTAAAGTCACCCAACCTACATTTGCATGAAAATAACATTCGAAAGCATGTTCATCAGTATTAAAAATGCATTGTCCCGCGATGGGATTTAACTGATCTCGATCAGCTGATGATAAATGAGGAAAACGTATACCCTCTCCAGAAAGCTCTGCTTCAAAATTTTGAGTAAAGGCACTGCTATAAAGTGCTGCTAAAAGGAATAGAATCAATAAATTTTTCATGATGATAAATTAAAGCTAACCGTTAATAATTGTTCGAGAAAAATCTTTGTGAAAGCAAATCTTAGCAATCGAAAGAATTGACTATGAGTTAATAAATTCATTTGATTATGCAACCAAAACTCGACTCATCTTTTAATCCATCACTTCCTGATCAAATATACACCTCCAATGATCAGCAGTAAACCAACGATGTGGAATAGGAGCAGCACCTCTCCATCAAATATACCCCAGAATAGGACAATCACTGGCATGATGTAAGTCACAGAGGATGCGAATAATGCTGTCGTCCGCTGCAGCAGGTAGTAATAGACGATCAATGAGAACACGGTGCTCAATACGGAAAGAATGGTCAAATACATGAGTGAGAGCTGTGCTGCCTCACTGGTCATCACCTTAGCTGGTATCTGGATAACTAAAGCGATGATCACGAATGGCACGCCTATCAATAAGAAGGAGACAGCAGCTAGAAGCAAAGGATCATCATCTTGGAGATAGGTCTTGATAAAATTACTATTCATGGCATAGCACATGGTACCCAAGACCACAAAAAGACCGTAAGCAGGATTAGAGCCAAACTCTAACTGACTGCCGTAGGCAATGATCAGCACAGCTCCGATCAGCCCCAGAGTCACACCTATCCCTTGGTACAAGCTGGACTTCACCTTGAAAAATAACAACCCAAATACGATGGTAAACAGTGGCGTCAGCGAATTCAGAATGCCACTGGCGATGCTCGTGATCTCTGTCTGAGCGACGGCATAGAGAAAGGCTGGAAAGCCATTGCCCGTCATTCCGATCAGTAGATACACCTTCCACTTAGACCAGTCGATCTTCTTGAAGAAATAGAAGATGAAGGGAGTGAAGGCGAAAAAGGCAATCACAATCCGCAGCAGGCCCATCTCAAAGAAAGTGAAACCGATGAGGCTCTTCTTGATCAAGATAAATGAGCTACCCCAGATGCAGCTGAGCAGAAGAAGACTGAGCCAGTCTCTTAGCTCTATGGAAGATTCTTTTGCGTTTTTCAATTCAGCTAATTCTGTTAGGTAAGGGAGTCATGAGACTGAAAATACGGGGACGGAAAAGTCAAATATCGCAACTCATTTTTGACCAGCCTGGCATCACAGTGTCGACAGTGATACACGTCTACTGAAAATTCTCACACCGATTATTCCTGCACCTCAGCAGCCACTCGGTCCACTTCATTCCAGACTCTCCATAGATTAGCGTAGCAGATCTTCTCTATATCTGAATCGCTGTAGCCTCTCTGCAGCAGTACATAGATCAGATTAGGATAAGCAGCTACATCTTTCAGACCTGTCGGTAGGGAGTCACCCACCCCGTCATAATCGGAGCCAAAACCGACGTGGTCTATGCCCGCTAGTTCGACCACCAGATCTATGTGGTCAGCCACTCTTTCAACATCTGCGAATAGACTTGGATTGGCTTTCTGATAAGCCTCGATCATCTTTTTCCCTGCTTCATCATTGTAGGACAGGCCTTTCTCATCCAGCATCTTTACGATCTCGTCTCGCTGCGCATTGCGCTGATCAGCTATCTCTCCATCTATAAAAGTCGATCCGAAGTTGATCATGATGACGCCTCCATTCTCACCGAGACGTTTGATCATGGCATCATCCATATTGCGCTCAAAGCCAGGGACAAACTTTCTGGCTGAGGAGTGTGATGCGATCACAGGTACCTGAGTGAGCTCCATCACATCGTAAAATGTATTGTCAGAGACGTGTGAGATATCGACCATGATGCCCACCTTATTCATTTCTCTTACGACGAGCTCTCCGTACTCACTCAGTCCACCGTAAGTGCCTGTGGTGTCATATGAGGAGTCACAGATTAGATTATCCTTGGAGTGAGTGAGGGTGATGTAGCTGATGCCTCTGTCCTTGAAGTGCCTGACATTAGCCAGGTCATCTTCCAGGCCAGCGCCATTCTCCATGCCCATGGGTAAGGCGATCATGCCATCCCTGATGATCTTCTCTGCATGACTGGCACTATAGGCTACGGAAAATTTATCGGGCAGCGAGCTAGCTATACCTTCGATCATGGTGATCAGTGAGTCAGCGAGGAGCTTGGATGCGCCTGGTGTCTTCTGATTTTCAGCCGGTATATAGATCGACATGAATGGTGCGTCTAGTCCACCTTCTTTCGCTCTGACATAGTCAAAGTCCCCTTCCTCGGTCTCTATGGGTATCCCCAAAAATTCTTTTTCTAATCGAAAATTTTTGATCTTCAGTCTGTATGGCAGATCGACGTGCCCATCCGTGATGATGTAGGCATGTGCCAGTGAGTCTGCTTTATCTCGCAGCATCTCATCCTCTGTCGGACCAGAAGGGATATCAATGATGTCTTTCACCTCTTGTACTGCATTCGACTGAGTATTGCCCACCGTAGTTTGGGTGTTTTTTGTGGTATTGCATGCTGCTAACAGACAGAAAGATGATAGTACGAGAATAAGGTGTTTCATATGAATCCAAGTTTAGTATGATAAATGTACGAAGACAATCAGATAATATAATCATCTCAAATAGAGATAGAGCCATCTGACAATGTTCAATCAAGGATTAAATAAAATCCGATCCAACATATGCGTCTACTATTTTACTATTTTTGTGCTCACATTAGTCCCTAACCAACATGACAGAGATAAAACTCTTCTCAGGAACCAATTCTCAATATTTATCTGAGACTATAGCTGATCATTATGGCTACCCACTCGGCAGCCTTCAGGTCAAAAAATTCAGCGACGGCGAGATGCAGCCCATCATCGAAGAAAGTGTCCGAGGGGCCTATGTGTTCTTCATTCAGTCTACCTTCGGTCAAGCCGAAAATCTATTAGAGCTATTACTCCTGATCGATGCTGCGAAGCGGGCATCGGCTGGGTACATCACAGCTGTCATCCCCTACTTTGGCTACGCCAGACAGGACCGAAAAGATAAACCGAGAGTCCCCATCTCAGCTAAGCTGGTAGCTAAACTGCTGGAATCAGCAGGAGCGGATCGCATCATGACCATGGATCTGCACGCGGACCAAATCCAAGGCTTCTTCGATGTCCCCGTGGATCACCTGCAGAGCCCCGCCATATACATCCCCTTCTTAAAGACCAGGGACCTGAGCAATGTCATCTTCGCCTCACCAGATGTAGGAGGAGTGAAGCGAGCTCGGACCTATGCTAAGTACTTCCAGAAAGACTTGGTGATCTGTGATAAAGAACGAAGAATCGCCAATGAAGTAGCCGCCATTACAGTGATTGGGGAGGTCGACGGGGCCGACGTGATCTTAATCGATGACATCATCGATACCGCTGGCACACTGTGCAAGGCTGCCGAAGCCCTCATCAATAAAGGGGCAAAAAGTGTCCGAGCGATGTGTACTCATCCCGTCCTGTCAGGTAATGCCTACAGCAATATCGAAAACAGCCAGCTGACCGAGCTGGTGGTCACTGATACCATCCCGCTGAAGCAAAAGAGCGATAAGATTACAGTGCTCAATAGCGGTAAGCTATTCGCCAGAGCCATCAGAAATACCCACGAATACAGATCGATCGCAGCATTATTCGTCGAAAAATAAGTCGATTATAGAGATTATCAACACTGAAACAACCTGTGCGTAGGCTAAATCTGCCCCCATATCACAATATTATAGTGCTCCACACAAGAAATCATTTCATTTATTAAAATGATATAGTATCTTCGCACTCCTTTTTAAAATTCGTCTGAATTATGGAGACTATATCAATCAAAGTAGAGCCAAGAACTGGAACTGGCAAAAAAGCTAACAAAGATCTGAGAAAAACAGGTAAAATCCCTGCTGTCATGTACGGTGGTGATGTCAACTATACTTTCTCTACCACACATAACGAAGTGAAGCATCTGGTGTATACACCTAACTTCAAGCTCGCTAGCATTGAAATAGACGGTGTAACCCATCAGGCAATGGTAAAGGACTTACAAATGCATCCAGTCACTGACGAGATCATGCACCTGGATTTCATCAAGCTTCAGCCTGGTGTCCAAATCAAAGTGGAGGTCCCCGTCAGATTCAAAGGTTCATCTCCTGGTGTCAAGGAAGGCGGCAAGCTGATCCAGACCATGAGAAAGGTGAAAATCAAAACGACTCCTGAAAATATCGTAGACGAACTCTATGCAGACATCAGTGAGGTAAAGCTCGGAGAAGCGATCAGAGTAAAAGATCTGGAAATCACAGATCAGATACATGTCTTGAGCCCTGCGGCTACTCCGGTAGCTAAAGTAGAAGTCCCGAGAGCACTTAAGAGTGCTACGATGGCTGAAGAAGAGGAAGCTGCTGCTGCGGCAGGTGGCGAGGCTGAGGCAACAGAAGCTGCTGCTCCTGCGGAGTAAGTACAGATCACTCAGATATAACCCTTCTATCTTGGTATGAGATTTGATATATTATGATTAATCATGATGTATAAATCCATGCTTTTGAATCTGAAACCACTTATTATCCTATGTCTCATCGGTGTTGTCATATCTGGCTGTGGCTCTACTCGCAAATACAAAGATATCTCAGCCAGAAAGAAAAAGGAGAGAAAAACAGCCTATGCAAAGCGCAGCGCTAATACATCGAAGAAAACGTACAGACCTGCCACATCTGCATCAAGATCCAAAGCAAAATCTTATAAATCCAATACAGCATCCACGAGCAGACATAAGCTCGTCCGCTCAGCCATGACACACTTAGGCGTCAGCTATGTCTATGGCGGGAAGTCGCCCTCTGGCTTTGACTGCTCGGGCCTGACCTCCTATGTCTTCAGGCAGCATGGCATCAGCCTGCAGGGATCTACAAGAGATCAAGTCAAGCTGGGTAAGCCAAAATCACTGAACGAGGCTGAGGCGGGAGACTTGATATTTTTCAAAAACAAAGGCCGCATCGTCCATGTTAGTATCGTGGCGGAGAACTCTGAAGATGAATTATGGGTTGTACATAGTACTTCTTCCCGGGGTGTCGTCAAAGATGAAATATTACATTCACCATACTGGCGACCTAAAGTGGCAGAAGTTAGAGGCATATTGGATTAACTATGATTCGAAATATCCTTCAGTTAATCAGAAATATATTTACCTTGACGAGTTCAGAAAATCAAAGTGAAATGAGAAAACACATCATACTGTTCGGACCACCAGGATCCGGTAAAGGCACTCAGGCCAAAAAATTAGAGGCGAAATACGGCATCATACAAATATCTACTGGAGATCTTTTTCGCTACGAAATGAGTCATGATACACAACTGGGACTCAAGGCTAAAGCCTACATGGCGAAGGGTGAGCTGGTGCCAGATGAAGTCGTGATCGGTATGCTAAAGAACAAAGTGGACGCCTCTCCAGAAGCTAAGGGCTTCATATTCGATGGCTTTCCGCGGACAATTCCGCAAGCTGAAGCATTAGATCAACTCTTAGAAGCTAAAAATGAAAAAATTGGCAGATTAATTGCACTCACTGTAAGTGACGGTGAATTAATCAATCGCCTACTCGAAAGAGGCAAGACATCAGGCAGAACTGATGACAGTAATGAAGAGATCATCCAGAACAGGATCGATGTCTATAAGAAAGAGACATCCCCCGTGTATGGTTTCTATGATGCTAAAGGTAAATCCAGCTCCGTCAATGGAGTCGGTACCATCGATGAGATTTTCAACCGCTTATGTGAAGAGATCGACAGCATCTAAATAAGAAAATATCCCAAAGACTGCTTTTTTACAAGCCGGATAACTACACCTAGTTATTCGGCTTTTTCATGAGAGCTCTGCAGTGAAGAGTCGACTCCCTCCCAACAAAATCATCAAATGAAGCATCAGCAAAGCACTATATAAATGATATATTGGGACAAAGTACCATCTTGATTTTGACCGTGAAGCATATGATGAGATGCATCCCTGTAGCCCAGAAGTACATCCAGTTGGGATTGGTGCTGCTGATACCCATGCTCGGCATATCTCAGTTAGGTGGTAACTATTGGAATCTGAACTATGGCACTAAGGCACAACTGCTGAATGGCTCCGTGATCGGTGGTGTGGATGATAATAGCTCGTTGTATTATAATCCAGCAGCTATTGGCTGCGATACCGTGGGAGGCGTCTCTCTGAGCCTCTTCTCTCCATCCTATTCCGTCATCAATACCAATTCGACTCAGCTGAATGACGCCAGACTGAGTAGCTTTGACCTACTGCCGAATATGGCAGTCATCGATTTTCCATTTTTCAAAAGTTCTAAGATCAGATCATCGATTGGTATATTCTCTAAGCGGAGCTTTGATCTTGATTTTGCCTCTCAGCTCGGGATAGATGTGAATGCAAATCAAGACTTCACTGGCGTGGTGAACTATCGAAATAAAATAGATGAAGACTTCTTTGCCTTTGGCCTGTCCTACTTGATAGCAGAGCACATCCAGGTGGGCATCACGCAGAGCCTCAATCTCCGCAGCCAGACCCAGACCCTACTAATCAATGGACAGTCTCGAAACAACAGCAACGGGATGATCAGTGAGCGAGATTACTTTTCTTTCTTTGAGTTTTCTACCTCTTACCCCAGTCTATCCACTAAGATCGGTGCGCTAATCCATCAAGATGACTTTGCTCTGGGCATCACCATCACGACACCCACCTACCTGCCTATACTCAACTCTGGTAGATTCCAATACATCCAACCAGAACTCATGAGGGGGACACTGCTGGGCAATCTAGAGGATACACAGTCTGACCTTTCGTCCCACTACAACACGCCCTGGTCCTTTGGAGTAGGCGGCGTGTACACACTTAAAAATCTGGCAAAATTATATTTCAGTAGCGAGTACTTTCTGGCTCAAAATCCATTTGTGATCTTAGAAGATGAACAGGGTAGCTCTCCATTCAGACTTACTGATGCGCGTAAGTCAGTGCTGAATGTAGCCATTGGCTTCGAGAAGACAATGTCTGATCAATTCATCTTACTCACCGGCTTCAGAACTGACTTTGATGCGAATGCTGTCTATGACTTGGAGCAAGAGTATGACAGAGATGTTTATAATTTTGCATGGGACATCTACAATTTTACCCTCGGTGGCCACTTCAGTCTGCGCAAGCTAAAATTCTCCGCTGGCCTGGGCTATTCATTCTCTAAGAGTCGAGACCAGAGGGTCTTCAATCCTTTCGAAGAGGTCTATAATTCCATCGGGATATCTGATATACCTACTTCATCAGATGCATCTACCTACCAGACCATTACAGTGTTTTTTAACTACTCCTTATTGTGGGAGTCATTTAGTCAATGAGGCATCTTATTTAAATTAAATGACTATTTTAGGACCTCAGAGCGCCTATCGTTTTATCATAATCACTTTACAATGATTCAGCTTTCTCACTTATTAACTGACATTCTGGCTAACATATGAGAAGATTACTAATAGCCCTATTATCTGTGCTTTGGCTTAGCTCATGTGCGTATAAAGCTATTCCACAAGAGGATCGAATTCTCATAGATTATTACTTCACATCTGATCATTTCAGGCATCAACAAAAAACAGTCGGCAAGGCTTACACCTCTTTCCGAGAATCTAAAACGGATATTGCCATCATGGAAAAGCTATTCGATTTAGAGTCGGAGAAACCCGAAAGATATTTACGCAAAATTTGGGCTATGGAAGTGAGCGGCATACCTTATTTTAATCTGCGATATCAAGACAATCCATCTCTACGTCTGGCGAAGGCTTTCATCAGATTTAACATTGCGGGAGATTATTGCCTGATATCCATCAGCGATACGGATGCCTTAGAGCTCAATCGGCAATCTTCTGCGCTCAAATATGGCTTTGGTATCCTGCCCCAGCTCTTAAAACAGTCTGGAGACGCCAAGACTAATTTCTACGACCAGGAAGGTGTCTCTCACTACATCATGATCATCAACACCACGATCATCGACGGCATTGACAATGCTTTAGGCGCACAGCTAAAACCAAAAAATTTTAATCATCTGCTGCATTCGAACTATAGTAAAGAGGAGATAAAGAATATGACAGTCGAACAGATCTATGAAATAGTCAAAAAACTCAATGCTGAAACAAAGTAAGAAAAGCTCTCTCCATTCCATCTATCTACAGAGCCTAATAATGACAAGCTGAGCTGCATCCACATGTACTTTCGAGATTATATTCTGAACCATTAGATTAGTTTATTTTACCTTCATATCCATATGGCAGAACAGAACTTTGTAGACTACGTCAAGATATGCTGTCGATCAGGCAGAGGTGGTGCAGGATCCGCTCACTTCAGAAGAGATCGGCTGACCGCCAAGGGTGGCCCTGATGGCGGCAATGGAGGTAGAGGCGGTCATATCATACTCAGAGGCAATGCTCAGCTCTGGACACTCCTACCCCTCAAATACCGCAAGCACATCAAAGCTGGCAGTGGCGAGAACGGAGGCTCCAGCATGAAGACTGGTGAAGATGGTGATGACATCATACTAGAGGTACCACTGGGCACTATAGCGAAAGACGCAGAGACCTCGGAGCAGGTGGCAGAGATCATGGAAGATGGTGAGGAGATCATACTGGTCGCTGGAGGAAGAGGTGGCCTGGGCAATGAAAACTTCAAATCATCCACCAATCAGTCACCCCGCTACGCGCAGCCCGGTGAAGAAGGGGCTGAAGAATGGAAGATCCTAGAACTCAAAGTGCTGGCTGATGTCGGCTTGGTCGGATTCCCCAATGCTGGCAAGTCCACCCTGCTGTCATCCATCTCCGCAGCTAAGCCTAAGATAGGCGCCTACCCCTTCACGACGCTGGTCCCGAATCTGGGGATCGTAGAATACAGGGACAATCGCTCCTTCATCATGGCTGATATACCGGGCATCATAGAGGATGCTCACCTAGGCAAAGGGCTAGGCATCAGATTCCTCAGACACATCGAGCGGAATGCAGTACTGCTCTTTCTGGTACCCGCTGACTCTGACAGCATCAGAGAGCAGTATACCATCCTGCTCAACGAACTGGAGAAGTATAATCCTGAGCTCATGGACAAACCCAGAATCTTAGGCATCTCCAAGAGCGATCTCATCGATGAAGAGCTGAAAGAAATGCTGATGGCAGATATCCCTACAGAACTGCCCCATCACTTTTTCTCCTCCGTGTCTCAGGACGGTGTCCAGGCTCTGAAAGACATCATCTGGAAAGCCATCAATAGCGAAACATGAGTCGAGAATACCTTACAGGACTGATCTTCATCATGATACTGGGTGGCTGCGCCAGACAGCCTGTAGGGACGCAAACTGACAGCGCTGAGAGTCCAGCTGCCTTCTCTAAGCAGGACATCCACAGTACCCAAAAGCTCTACGGACTTGCCTTTGGTGATCAGCAGATTGACACCATGTATCCCTACTTGCAGCGTAATGCCTCCGCCTATGACAGCTTAAGAGCTTACACTATCCCTGATGCAGTGATGCCAGCGCTCACTCTGGATATCCACCCCAGAGGGTATGTCATACCAGATGGCCCTGACAGCCTCCTGATCAGCCTGCCACAGCATGTCACACGACCTGAGTCTGACCATGAGATCGCTTTCTTATCCATCACCGAGCTCGCAGCACTGCTCAGAACAGACCAGCTCAATAGCGTAGAGCTGACCGAGCTGTACTTGGATCGACTCTCACGCTACAACCCGACACTGCAGTGTGCCATCAGCATCACCAAGGAGCTGGCCCTGACGCAAGCCAAGCAAGCAGACGAAGAACTGGCAGCTGGCCTAGACCGCGGACTGCTACACGGTATACCCTACGGTGTGAAGGATCTTGTCTCAGTCAGATCCTATCCGACGACATGGGGTGCGCAGCCCTATCAAGACCAAGTCATAGATCACAATGCCACCATCATCAAAAAATTAGAAGATGCCGGGGCCGTCTTAGTCGCTAAGCTGGTGTCAGGAGCGCTGGCCAGAGGCGATGTCTGGTATGGCGGCCAGACCATGAACCCGTGGGACACCCTGCAGGGCGCGAGTGGATCGTCAGCAGGATCGGCCTCCGCCACTGCGGCAGGACTGGTCGGATTCTCTATCGGCACGGAGACCTTAGGGTCCATCACTTCTCCCAGTACACGCTGCGGTGTCACTGGCCTCAGGCCCACATATGGTACCGTCAGCCGAGATGGAGTGATGAGTCTGTCGTGGTCTATGGATAAGGTAGGCCCCATCTGTAGAAGTGCTCAAGACTGTGCCATCGTATACGAAGCAATCAAAGGCAAAGATCCAGCTGACCAGACCACGACTGAGGCACCACTTCACTACAGATCAAATGTGGATATTACCAGCCTGCGCATCGCCTGTCTCTCATCACTCATCGAAAAAGATACCATTGAATCTGGAGACCAGATCCGCTCGTCGCTCGCACTGCTGCAATCCCAGGGCATTGTCATAGATTCGCTCTCGCTACCGACTGACTTCCCCTACGATGTCTTTGATGTCATCCTCCGAGCAGAGGCTGGCGCCTTCTTTGACGAACTGGTCAGATCGGGAGATGTAGACATGATGGTGCAGCAGACCATGAGGTCCAGAGCTAACTCTCTTCGTCAGGCCAGATTCATTCCCGCAGTAGAATACATTCAGGCGAACCGCTTTCGCACAATGCTGATCGAAGAAATGCATGAGCTAATGAAAGAATATGATGTCGTCATCACACCTACCTTTGGCGGTAGACAACTGATGATCACTAATCTCACAGGTCATCCAGTGGTCACGGTGCCCACAGGCTTTGATGATGATGGCCATCCCATGAGCATCAGCTTCTTAGGTCAGCTCTACGGAGAGGGTGATATCTTATCCTTTGCTCATTATTTTCAGGGTATCACTGATAATCATAAAATGATTCCGCCTCTGTTTGGGGAATAACTAATAGTTTATTTAATCATTATACTTGAGCGTAACCTCCTCAATTGATTTTTTCTTAGCCCAGTGGCTAATTGGATAAGCTTGGTCTTATCGATCATATTCTTAAAAATAATCAAAGTTTTAAGATAAGAGAACCCT
>CALFUK010000009.1 GCA_937929945.1 uncultured Saprospiraceae bacterium | reverse complement strand
ACAGAGACGGTACTCAGCGAGATGCCTCTATTAGGTCTGGCGAAAAGAATCGTTAATGCGACGAATAACCCAGATGGCTCAGTAGATATCATTTATGAATTCAACATTGAAAACTTTGGAAATGTAGAAATTCTTGACTTACAAGTCATGGATGAATTGAGCACCATATTCTCACCATGTGCTATAGACGTGACGACCATCACCAGTGATGACTTTGTGATTAATACGGGTTTCAATGGTGTGACTGATTTTGCTATGCTGAATACAGGCGAATCAATCGGAGTAGGTGATAAAGGCGCCATCCTATTAGAAATCAAAGTATCAGACTGTAATGGAGACTTAGGGCCATTCAGTAATACGGCTACGGCTACCGGGACAAGCCCAGGCGGCACACCGATAGAGGATGTGTCTGACAATGGAGCAGATCCGGACGGAGACGGTGACGGAGATCCGACGAATGATGACGATACGACGGACATCTCCTTTGAGTTCGAATCCTTCATCGGATTAGCAAAGAATTTAGAGTCGATCATTTTACCAGGTGATGGTACAGCCAGAATTAGTATCAGGTTTATCATTCAGAATTTTGGAAATACTGATTTAGATTCCATTGTCTTGATTGATGATCTATTAACACAGTTTGATCCATGTGAGATCACAGACATTCAGATCGCGTCTTCTCCATTCTTCACCACCAATCCGAGATTCGACGGGGGAACGGTGAGTGATACCATACTGGCAGGGAATGACAACGACTTAGACGTCGGGGAGTCAGGTTTTGTATTGATTAACTACACCTTAGTGAATTGTGGTGACGGTCAGCAGTGCTTCTGTAACCAAGGATTTGTCACGGCGAAAGATCCACAAAACACACTCGTCTTTGATGACTTATCACAGAGTGGATTAGAACCTGATCCTGATGGTGATTTGGATCCGACGAATAATGATGAGTGTACAGAGATTAAGTTTGGCTTTGATCCTGCGATTGCGATTGCTAAGCGAGTAAGCGAAGGTCCGACTTCTGACGGAGCCGGTTGTTTCGATCTGACCTACGAGATCAGAGTTGAGAATTTTGGTGATCAAGAGATCGCAAATGTTCAGATAGCGGATGATTTAGGCGATGTATTTGCCAATGCTGACTCATGGTCGCTTATCGGATTAGAAAGTGAAGAATTTCAAGTGAATGATTCCTATACAGGAATCTCACCTAACATCAACTTGCTAAATGGAGCAGACACCTTGGATGTAGCTACCAGTGGTAATGAAGGTGCGGTCTATCTCATAGTGAATGTATGTCCAGGTGATGACTTAGGGCCTTATAATAACCAAGCATTTGTGACGGGTACTGGCCTTGACGGCACACCGCTGAATGATGCTTCTCAGAATGGAAGTGATCCCGATCCGAATGACCTCAATGGAGGTGTCGATGATAACGAGGTGACCCCGGTTTCATTTGACTTTGATCCATCGATTGGTGGTGCCAAGCGAGTGGCTGATGCGGTGCTCAATGCTGATGGCAGCTTCAATGTGATCTATGAGATCAACGTGGAGAATTTTGGTGATGTGGCACTCACAGAACTGCAAGTGGTGGATGATTTGGCAGAAGCCTTCCCAGCTCCATGTAGCATTTCGAATATCATCGTGACGAGTGATGACTATGCAGTGAATCCAGCTTTTGATGGCGTCAGTGATCTGAATCTATTATTAGGGACAGACATCATAGAGATAGCTGATAAGGGAGCAATACTTCTGGAGGTCAGTGTCGATGCCTGCGCAGGTACTGGTCCATTCGTCAATACAGCGACGGTGATGTCTACCAGCCCGACGGGTGATCCAGTGAATGATGATACCGTGAACGGTAGTGATCCTGATGGTAATAACAATGGAGACCCGACTGATGATATCAGTGGTACCCCATTCGAGCTGACGGAAGAAGCCATACTTGGGGTAGCTAAGTATGTGAAAAATGGGCCGATCAATAATGGTGACGGCAGCTATGACATCAGCTTTGGGATTAGAATAGAAAATAACGGAAACATAGACATCGGCTCACTCAGTGTGACGGATGATCTTGTAGCAGCCTTCCAAGGATGCGACTATGTCGTGACAGGTGTGAGCTCTGAGGAGTTCGCTGTGAATACGGCATATGACGGAGATGGAGATACAGAGCTGCTCTCCACGGATCAGACGATTAAGAGCTGGGATGAAGGCGAGATTTGCATTAACATCACTTTCGGCCCCTGTAGTAACTTAGGACCATTCGCTAACTCTGCGACGGCTATGGGTGAGACACCAGCAGGTGATCCAGTGACAGATGTCTCTCAGAATGGCAGTAATCCTGATGGAGACGGAGATGGCGATCCGACGAATAATGATGAGCCTACTGGACCTATCGAATTCTTAGAAGATCCGATTGTCGGATTAGCGAAGCGACTGGTGAGTATTGACATGATCACGGATGATTGTGCCAGAGTCACCTACGAATTTAATGCAGAGAACCTAGGAGATGTGATCCTGACAGATCTAAGTCTCACTGATGATATTGACGCAGCCTTTGGTGGATGTGCAGGCGGATGGAGTATTTATTCGATCACATCCGATGACTTTATCATCAATCCAAGCTTCGATGGTAGTGCTACCGCTGATCTGATGGGTAATGGTAATTCTTTAGCCGTAGGCGATAAGGGTGCTCTACTCTTGACGGTAGAAGCGTGTACCTGTGGGGTATCAGTGATTCAGAATTCTGGTACCATAGGCGCGACCAGCCCAAGTGGTGATATGATAGAAGATGTCAGTACTGATGGCAGTGACCCTGATCCTGATGGTGATGGTAATCCTGATGAGATGGATGTCACAGAGCATACCATTAACTGTACTGTATCAATCGTCTGTCCTACGGTAGCAGAAGAGCTCAATGTGCAGAATGACGCGGAGAACTGTACGGCACTGGTGAGCTTCCCGAATGCTACGGTACAGTCTAACTGTCAGGGTGTGACGGATGATGACATCCAGTTCATGCTCTCCCAAGATGCAGCGAGTATCGATGGTGATCCATTCGTGGCAGGTATCTGGTACATGGGTCAGCCGAGTGGCTTGGTCTATAATTTGGATACGACCATGATCAGCTTCAGAATAGATCCGACGGCGATACCTGATGGTTCTAACATCATCGATGAGCTATGCTCCTTCGCGGTCATCGTCAGAGATGAGCAGTGTCCAGAATTCATCACGACCCTGCCTGATGATATTACGATCTATGATTGTGACATCCCAGATACGTTTGTGGTGAATCCATTATGGCATCTGCGCGATAACTGTAGCGAGCCCGAAGACATCACAGTGGACTTCTCGGAAGATATCTTCGATGTCACGTGTGCGAATAGCTACACGATTAAACGGACTTGGATGATTACGGATGAAGCGGGTAATACTTGCATCCACAATCATAAAATATTCGTAGTTGATATGACTGGGCCGACGATCATCACGCCACCTGATACGTTAATTCAGCAGTGCGCGCTTGATGAACTGATCACTTGTCGTGACTCGATATTTGTGACAGGGACAGAGGATACCACACTACTGATCGGTGGAGAGTGGATCCTGACCACCTTAGTCTTGAAAGATACGGTAGAAGTGTGTGATACGATCTTTAGCCCTGTGCCACTAACAGCTGGAGTACCGACTATCCAAGATGGACTCTGCTCAGGAGTGACTAATGTCACTGTCTGGTTTGAGGATATCATCGAAGTGGTCTGTAAAGGGGATAAAGCAGCCATCGTAGAAAGAGTGTGGATAGCAGAAGATGAATGTGGTAACAGATCACAGGCATCTCAATTCATAGAAATATTAGATAAGAATCCGCCCGTCTTAGACTGTAAGGACGAGACCACGGTATCCATCGGGAGCGAAGGCTTCATCATCTTAGAACCAGATGATGTATTGAATGATTATTTCGATGCCTGCTTCACGAATAAGGATGATATAGAAGTGATCATCGCACCGAATTACTTTGACTGTAAAGACATCGGGGAGCATAGAGTCTTAATCTCTGCTAATGATCCGTGTAGTAACCGTACGTCATACTGTGAAGTCACCGTGATGGTCGTGGATACGATCGCGCCAATCATCAACTGCCCAGCTGGGCCGATTGATATCGCTATCGATCCCATGAACTGTGACGCCGCATTCGGAGACTTGATGAATAATCTTCAATTCCCTGACTGTGATGTGCAGATCAGCACTGACCCACCGATCAATGCAGGACTGACACCTGATGTGACCTCTATAGAGGTGACGGCGACAGATGCTGCTGGTAATCAGACTGTCTGTACCATCGATGTGAATATTTCTATCATGGAAGGCATTGACTTCAGCGAAGCACTGACTTGTAACAATCGCGTGAATATTTCACTCAATGGACAATGTCGATTAGTGCTGACAGCTGATATGCTACTGGAAGGCAATCCTGATATCTGTAGTGAGATACTTTGTATAGAAGTAGAAGACAGTGAAGGTATTGACCATCAGAATTTCTTTGATGAGACAGACATTGACCAAATATTTAAGGCAAGAGTCGTCGATTGTAATGGAACAGGTAATAGCTGTTGGACCGAGGTATTAATCGAAGAGAAATCTATACCAATAATTGAATGGCCTGCTGATACGATTGTACTCTGCATAGAGCCGACTGACACCAGCTACCATAAAATTGGGATACCAAAGCTACTCAACTGTGAGACGGACTTATCCATGTCATACGTCGATCAATACGTCGAATTCGAGCCTTGTGATGATATCAGAGCCAGAGTCACAAGAGACTGGACTGTCAGAGATAATGAAGGTAATGTCTTAGATCACACCCAGATCATTAACATCAAGCCATTCTCTAATGAGCATCTGACCTTCCCTGAGGACATCACCTATGAGAATCCGATATCCTGTGAGGATGTGGATGTGAGTTTTGATGACATTACGAATCAGAGAATACCAGTGACCTCTAAAATTCACCCAGATAGCACGGGTATCCCAGGCATATTTGGGCTGCCACTACTGGCGGATGAAGGTCTCTGTATGTTCTCACTCGGGTACACGGATGAGATCTCAGAGATCTGCGAAGGTTCTTACGAAATACTAAGAACCTGGAGAGTCAGAAACATCTGCGCGGATAATGTGATAGGAGAGAATCCATTGGAGATGCTACAAGTCATCTCAGTCTATGACACTAAGGGGCCAGAGATCGATACCTTCACCTATGATATAGTCGTGAGTGTAGATCCATGGACCTGTGCTTATACTGGTAGCTTACCGCTGCCTGAGTCGATCAAGGAAGCCTGTGCAGGTGTCTCCTTTGAAGCATATGTGACGGCTGGAGGATTCGTAGACTATACAGGAGACTATGATGATGGAGACCTGACTGTGAATGCGATCGAGATCCCTCGGGGTACGCACGAAGTGACTTATGTCTTCCGTGATGGATGTCGTAACATCAGTTTGCTGCAATATAATCTGGTGGTAGAAGATCAGATCGCACCTGTCGCTATCTGCAAGACGAATCTATCCGCCTCACTATCAGCAGGAGAATCTGGTGATCAGGACAGAGGTGTAGCTAAGGTCTTTGCAGAGAGCCTAGATGCGGGCAGTAATGATGGTAACTGTGGTAAAGTCTTTATTTCTACCATTAGAATAGAAGACTACGAAGCGGGCCCAATCATTCTGGCTGCTGGTGATACGCTGATGGTAGATGGTAAGATCGCTTACCAATATGCTAATGGATGTCATTCAGATGGTGTGTATACTGAGATTGCGCTGGATAAAAATGACGTTGCCACTGACACCCTGATGTACGAATATGTCTTATTCGGAGAGTTTGTCAAGTTCTGCTGTACAGATGCTGGTGGAATACACGAAGTGGTGCTGAAGGTGACTGATGAGCAAGGATTAGAGACACTCTGTACTGTTGATATCAATGTTGTCGATAAGACATCACCTATACTAAGATGTGATCCGATCACAATCAACTGTGAAGATGATCTCGAACCATTAGAGAATCAAGTCGCTATATTCAATCCGATATGTGATGGCGAAGTCACTGAGCTGTCCTATGTGGATAGTGGTGACGGCAGTGCCATCTGTGGTGAAGGGACTTTCATCAGAACCTGGTATCTGGATGCCAATCTGAATGAAGCGCCAGATAATGGAGAATCCTCTTGTAGACAAGAGATCACCATCATTAATTCTAAAGCCTTTGATCCATTGACGATCAAGTGGCCGAAGCACTACGATGACAGCAGCTTCGATGGCATTAATGTAGAATGTAATGAGGACGGAGAAGTCATTATTACAGAGCAGGCGAGTATTGCCATGGGTGGGTCATTTGACTGCTCATCTGGTACGATTACAGACACGCCAGTCTGGTGTGAGACAGAGTGTGGACTGATCGCCTACTCCGTAGAGGAGGACACTGTATCTGTCTCAGATGCATGCCTGAAGCTGATCAGAAGACACACCATCATTGACTGGTGTATCTGGGAGCCTAATGGCTCAGATACAGACGATGAGAACGACAGCAGCCGTGATGGCTTCATAGCCGTAGAAGATTGGTCACAAGGTAGCTGTACAGCATGTCCAGAATATGGGCCAGCCTTGACAGACTCAGTCTACTTCAAGTATGACACATTTGACGCTGATGGATATTATACATTTGATCAGGTGATCAAGGTCACTGATTCCACTGACCCCGTGATTCAAGTGGATGAGCAAGTAGTCGTGGATCTATTGAGTGGAGCTGAGAGTAAGAATGATGACAGTCCATGTGCCAGTT
Source organism: uncultured Saprospiraceae bacterium (assembly GCA_937929945.1). Lineage (GTDB taxonomy): Bacteria > Bacteroidota > Bacteroidia > Chitinophagales > Saprospiraceae > CALFUK01. The sequence goes on along the minus strand of CALFUK010000009.1, from coordinate 5,540 downwards.
CCAGCATCGTCACTGCGATGGCTTCTGATCTGTGTGGAGGTAGTGAGTTAGCAGGGACGTTCATTGAGTGGGAGATCACTGTGCAAGACGCCAATGGTAATATCGTCCAGGATGCAGATGGCAGAGAGATACACTACGCTACAGGTGTAGAGGCCTCGATCGATACGAGAATGGGCAATCAGAATAGCGAGTACCAGATCAGCTGGATAGCGACTGATGGCTGTGGTAATCAGACGAGAGCCACGACGACCGTGACCTTCGTAGATGGTAAAGCGCCGACTCCGATCTGTGTATCAGGTGTGACGACGGGCATCTCCTTAGAAGAGGGCACTGTCTCCGTCTGGGCGAAGGATTTTGACAATGGCAGTTTTGATAATTGTACGAGACCATCAGCACTGGATTTCTCTGTGGTACTGCAGGGAGAGCAGCCGATTGCTCCAGACTCTATGGGCTTCGAAGATCAGTTTAGCATCGTCATTCCATGTGATGCGAATAGCTCAATATTCCCGCTGGATGTGTGGGTCTGGGACGAAGATGGTAATGGTGACTACTGCAGTGTACAGCTGCTCATCAGTGAGAGCTGTGAGCCAGGCGATAGTTTATCTGCGAGTATTTCAGGATTAATCTTCACCGAGACGGGTAAAGCCTTAGGCGGTGTCGAAGTGGTGCTCAATACCGAACTACCGGAGTATCCAAGAATTGTTACGACGGAAAGCGATGGAAGATATGCATTCAGCAATAATCCGATTGGTATGAATTACCGCATCAGTTCTGAAAAGGACTATGATTATGTCAATGGAGTCAGCACACTGGATTTGATTTTTATCAGAAGGCACATCTTAGGCTTAGCAGCTCTAGATAGTCCCTATAAGGTGATCGCCGCAGATGCGAATAATTCTCAGAGCATTTCAGCTTCTGACATCATTCAGCTGCAGTCCTTAGTGTTAGGCAAAATCGACGATCTACCGGACAATCAGTCTTGGAGATTCGTAGAGGAGCAATTCGAGTTCAACAGTGAAGTGAGTCCATGGCCATTTGTAGAGACTATTGATCTCATCGGTCTGAGACGACGGGAGACTGATCAGAACTTCATCGCCGTGAAGGTGGGTGATGTGAATGCAAATGTGAACATCACGGGCATAGCACAGGCGGAAATCAGAGATCGAAGCGAGACGTTATTCACTGTAGATGAGCGGGTAGAAGCAGGGGAGGAATTCACTGTAGATCTTACTTTAGATAAAGCGATGGAAGTCGCTGGATTCCAGTTTACCCTGGAGCACCAGGGCTTACAGCTGGTCTCAGCGAACTCTGATGCCATAGAGATCAATGATGAAAACTACGGCCTCTTTGGAGATCGTAGTACCGTGAGTTGGCATCACGAGTCATGCATGAAGTTGGATCAGCAGATCCTAAGCTTACGATTTATCGCACTTAGGGACGTACAGCTTTCTGATGTGCTGCGCCTAAGTTCGGATGTGACGGCTTCAGAGATTTATGTTGGTGAGACTTATGATGAGCGAGGTTTAGATCTGAAGTTTGCAGCAGATGAGATCCAGCTGAGTTTACGACAGAATGAGCCGAATCCATTCATTAATACTACCATGATAGCATTCTCCGTTCCATCAAGAGGTGAGCTCAGGCTGACCGTATCGGATGTGACGGGCAGACAAGTGTATGAGCTGATCGAAGACTACCGTGCAGGAGTCCATGAGATCACCATAGATGAGCAAGACCTGAGTGGTCCTGGCATCTATTACTACCAGATAGAATATGGGGATGAGCTCCTCTCTAAAAAGATGATTTTGATTGAGTGATTATGATCTGAGGCTGTCATCCCAAATGACAGCCTCTTCTTTTTGACAGACATGCATCGATAATCTACATGCGGAATAAGTGTATGAGTACAGCTAACATATTGTAGTTGTGCTTTCTTTCCTTGCCCTATAATTTTTTATTCCATCTGATTGTTAGTTTATTTCTGGCAGAGCTTTTGCTTTATATAAGTGAATCTTCTGCAGGTCGCTTTATTATGATTTTCTAAAATTAATATGAAATGGCTATGACGGAAATAAGTATGACATCCTAGTGGATGAGTAAGCTTAGTTATTTGCTATTATTCATTTTGTCCTAAAATGTAAACAATGAAACAAGAAACCATTGCCATCCACGGTGGCTACCAATCCGAACCGACGACAAAGTCAGTCGCCGTCCCCATCTATCAGACAGTCGCCTATGAATTTGACAATGCGCAGCACGGAGCTGACTTGTTCAATCTGGCAGTGCCTGGTAACATCTACAGCCGCATCATGAACCCCACGGTGGGTGTACTGGAAGAAAGAATCGCTGCTATGGAAGGAGGCATCGCTGCCCTGTGTACCAGTGCAGGAAGTGCTGCTATCAACTATGCTGTACTCAATCTGGCAGAAGTGGGTGATAACATTGTATCCACGCCACAGCTGTATGGAGGGACCTACACACTCTTCGCTCACATGCTACCGAAGCAGGGGATCGATGTGAAATTTGCGGCAAGCGCAGACGCCAAAGACCTGATGGCAATGGTGGATGATAATACAAAAGCCATCTACTGTGAGTCGATCGGAAATCCTGCTGGTAACATCGTAGACCTCGCAGCGATCGCTAAAGCAGCTCATAAGAAGGGTATTCCAGTCATCTGCGATAACACTGTAGCGACACCTGCCATCATCAAGCCGATTGATCATGGAGTGGATATCGTCGTGCATTCGTTGACAAAATATATAGGTGGACATGGTACCACCCTTGGTGGCGTGATCGTAGATGGTGGTAAGTTTGATTGGGCTAAGCATGCTGAGAGGTTCCCTATGTTCTCACAGCCAGAGCCATCTTATCACGGCGTGGTCTATACAGAGGCGATGGGACCAGCTGCTTTTATTGCCAGAGCCAGAACCGTAGCGCTTCGTAATACGGGATCTGCACTGTCAGCTTTGGCCGCATTCCAATTATTACAAGGCCTGGAGACGCTTAATCTTCGTATGGAGCGCCACTGTGACAATGCCATAGCAGTCGCTAAGTATTTATCGAAGCACAAGCAGGTCGCATGGGTCAAGTATGCTGGCTTGGCCAAAGATGAGCATTATAAGCTGGCTAAGAAATACACTAAAGGTAGACCATCAGGCCTGATGAGCTTTGGCATCAAAGGAGGCTTTAAGAAAGCAGAAAAATTCTATGATGCACTTGGACTATTCAAGAGACTGGTGAATATTGGAGACGCTAAATCACTGGCGACTCATCCAGCTTCGACCACGCACAGACAGATGACGGTGGCAGAGCAGAAGACGGCGGGCGTCACACAAGACCTCATCAGACTATGCGTCGGTATCGAACACATCGATGACATCATCGCTGATCTGGATCAGGCCTTTAAGGCTGCGAATAGCAGAGCGAAGAAGAAGTAGAGAAGATACATATAGCTATAAATCATCAGGGAGTGCTACGGATCGTGGCACTCCCTTCTTATTTGAAATAAGAAGCTTAGCCTGCTACAAACTGACTGATAAAGTAGATAAGAGCTTCACGCTGCCACTGGCCTATCCTAGAATGCAATTTATAAAATGTAAGTTTGTATAGTTCAGGCGTTTTAAGGCGTGCCTTATTCAGAGACAACTTTTGCTCCTTTGCTTGGGATTTTTATTCTTAGATCCCACCTGAAGTCTATGTGCGGTGATCAGCTTGATGTCTGGTGGCTATGACGATATATTCAATAGTAAATTAATCCATCGTTTTGCTTGGCTCATCAATGAGCAGTTCGATCCAATCATTAAGTAACATGGCTTTAATAGAAATGGGTGTTATTGGTACATCCATGAAAGAAGATGAGCGGCGCGTACCGATTCATCCAGAACACCTGACGCGATTACCAGAAGACATTCGCAAACAGCTTATTTTTGAGAAAGGCTACGGTACTCCCTTCAATGTCTCGGACGAAGAAATCAGCGACCTGACGGGGGGAATCGCCACCAGAGTGGAGATCCTTGCTGACATGGGTCAAGCCATCATAGCTAAACCCATATTATCTGATTTAGAAAAACTAAAGGATGGTGGTCTGATCTGGGGTTATCCTCACTGTGCACAGCAGCGTGAGATTACCCAGGTAGCCATCGATAAAAAATTGACTCTGATTGCTTTCGAAGACATGTACGTGTGGCATCCTAATGGACAGATGGGCAGACACACCTTTTATAAAAATAATGAGATTGCTGGATATAGTGCAGTCATACACGCACTGCAGCTGAAAGGCATAGATGGACATTATGGAAATCAGAGAAAGGTGATCATATTCAGTTTTGGTGCAGTGAGCAGAGGCGCCATCTACGCCCTGAAAGCTCATGGATTCAGGGACATCACCATCTGCATACAGAGGCCAGATCACGAGGTGAGAGAAGAGATACTGGATGTACACTACAGCAGAGTGAGAAAAGGTAAAGAGGGAGAACCCAGATTGATCGTCGTGGAGCATGATGGTTCTGAGCGACCCTTGATAAACTTAATTCAAGAATCTGAAATCATTATCAATGGCACCTACCAAGATACAGATGATCCCATCGACTATGTCATTGAAGATGAGAAATCAATGCTGCGCCCTGGCTCTCTGATCATAGATGTGAGTTGCGACGAAGGCATGGGCTTCTATTTTGCCAAACCTACCACATTTAAGAATCCAATGATCGCCATCGATAAGATTGATTATTATGCGGTAGACCATACACCAAGTTATTTTTGGGAAAGCGCATCCAGATCTATTTCAGCTGCCTTACTTGTGCACTTACCTTCTGTGATAGCAGGGCGAGAAGGCTGGGAGGAAAATAAGACCATAAAAAACGCCATCAACATTGACAAAGGTGTCATCGTCAGGGATTCAATCTTGAGATTTCAAAATCGAGAAAAGGCCTATCCTCATAAGTAGGGATTCTTGAATAAAATAGAGTGGTAAAGAAAAGATTGAAGCAATAATAAAAAAGACGGATACCGCTAACTAAAGCAGTATCCGTCTTTGCAGTTTATCGGTTAGGATTTGTATATGCTGATGCCGATTCGCGGCCAGAATTGTTATATATAGTAGTGGAGTTGTTCTGTGGATGTCGTATGAGCTATGATCCTATCCGAATGTCTGAGCCATGATGAAGAAGGTACCCATGCCGAAGATAGCAATTAGCATTCCTGTGTTGATGACTTTTTCGATTGAGATGTTTAGGACCTGGTTCATATTGATTTGAATTTGACTGTTGGGTATTTGTATCAATCTCGATACACCATTAAGACGCACAATATCTGGATAAGTCACAGATCGTCTACATGATATCTACAAATGTATAGCATGGATGATAACAGCCATGAGTTAGAGTTTTGATCAGATATCGGCTTAGATCTGTGAGTCAGCCCTTTGATGGTCTAATTGGAAGATGGCTGTGAAAGTCCCTTTTATATAGTCCTGCCAATATTTTGGATCAAACATACTCATTAGATAAGGTGATTATAGAAGTATATAGCAGTAGAAAGGCAGA
>CALFUK010000008.1 GCA_937929945.1 uncultured Saprospiraceae bacterium | reverse complement strand
CACCTATCTGACCACCTATCTGACCACCTATTTGACCACCTATTTGACCACCTATTTGACCACCTATCTGACCACCTATCTGACCACCTATCTGACCACCTATTTGACCACCTATTTGACCACCTATTTGACCACCTATTTGACCACCTATCTGACCACCTATCTGACCACCTATCTGCACCTATTTGACCACCTATTTTCAATCCAATTGATCTATAGCAGCCCATGCCCCTCTTGTCCCCCCTTTTCTCTCTATCAGACCTAGTTCTTTGATAGCATCAATGTGTTTTTGAACTGCGGATGGATTGATTGACAATGCATCTGCTAAATCTTGTCTCGTAATCTTCGGATTAGCCATAATGAGTAAATAAACATCTTTCTGCCTATCTGTCAAACCACTAATCTGAAGCTCTTCTTGAGCCCCTCCATCTCCATTGTTACTTGTAACTGTCTCCTCACTTACCTCCTTAAAGAATTTCATCCTCAGAAAGTGATCGGTGAACTCAAAACAATCCCGATTATACGTTTCCAAGATTTTAGGTATGCCGATGCCCAAACTTTCAACCAAACCTACGTCTCTGAATATCCTCATCAAGACTTTGTTACGAGGAGCTGAATATCCTAAAAAAAATTCTTCTTGACTTAGACCTTCAGGTAGACCGCCTGCAGAAGTAATCTCAATGCGATCTGAGAATATTTCAAACTTAGGAAAACTCTCCCTGCTGTAGTCGTTATGAACAAACGCATTGCGCACAGCTTCTCTCAAGGCTTCTTGGTTCCAAAGACGAGTGTCTACACGATCACCATCAATCTCAGAATGTGTTCTATTTTCTACATCTAGCCGATCAAATAACTTCTTAGCAGCTGTGATGATGCAGGTATTACCATATTCTTCGGCACTCAATAATTGCCCCCTATCACGGCCCTCGTAGACAGCCAGCTTGAACGAAGAAACATTGACATCAGAGAGCAAATACCCGTTGTAATTGTAGCTGCCATCTTTAGAAAGCAATTCGAGATTATGCGTAAACTGATCATTCAACGTCTTGTCTTTCTCGTCGTAATATATTCTCAATTGTGAGAAAGATAGATCTTGCTTTTCTGACTTGATTTTAGATAAAGAGTGACGTGTTCTGGTCGCAAATAACTCGTCAATCATGGGCTGCGGCATTGGCTCTGATGCTGTACCGACTCTCAGAAAGCAGCCCCTGGATGTCATCCCATATTTGCTAATGAAATAAGGCTTCTCGGGCCCACTTGCCACAATGATTTTTATGATATCCTTCCCATCCTCTTTCAATACTTGAATGTCAAATAATCCCAGCACAGAAGGAGATATCTTATGCTTGAGCCGGTCTTTTATCTTAAGTGAATCTCCATCTGCATCTGCAAGGCCAAGCACGATCTGATCTCTATCAAGGCCTAAGATTACACTGCCGCCAATGCTGTAGTTGAGGAAAGCTACGACTTCTTTTTCCAAGCCATCAGTCAGTTTCTGCTTGTATTCTACACGATGCGTTTCGGTCATAAGGCAAACACCATTTGGTTACAAAATGATCTTTTCACTCCCATTGTGAGGAAGTCAAAATGGTTTGAATAAATTTAATCAGAAGATTCATTTATCATCGTTTCCAGATGAAAATAATTTACATTGATCCAGAATTGCTTGTTCGCTCTACAGGTCTATCTTCTTCAATATCAACACAATAGTACCCAGTTATTCTTACTGCTGACAGAGATATCAACTCTCCGAAGCTTCCATCTTATTTAGTTCAATATTAAAGCCAATCAGCCAAATAAACACCAAAGCTAAAGTCAGCTTCTGAGTCAGGCCAAGCCAATACAAACCAATGTTAGTGAAGTACATAAAGAAGCTGGCTGACAACATGACGATACAGACCCAGATCGCTATTTTATACAGCCTCAGGTCACTATTTATCAGACCATAGCTTAGACCAAATGCGGCTGTCGCCCCAAAAGGGAAGCATACCGCCACCAAAACATCATGATACTGAGTAAAGGCAAATAAACCAATCGTCATAGCTAAGACGGAGCTGGCATAAAGTAGTTTCCTGATCCGACCCGGTGAGATCATCTGATGAAACGATCGAATCAGCAGCTGTAGAATACAGATGCACAGGATCACCCAGGCTACGATGGCTATCGTCCTGGAGTCATTCACTGCCCCGCTCAGCGATGTAGCCGCCATCAGATCGCACCAGTAATTATGAAACCAGTCATAACCTTGATACTCCAGATCAAATAAGGTACCCCCAGGGTACAAGGTAGAGGCCGCTACGAATAATACGACAAAGGTAATAATCCCAATAGTCGGTAAGTAGTCCCAGAGGACTCCCTTAAATTGAAGGGTATTCGTGCGATGTATTACTTCTTTTGCCACTATTGGTGAATATAGTCATAAGTGACTGGTGGAGCTGCTAAGTAATCCTCAAGAGCCATCTTCAGTTGGACATGTATGGGGTGCTCTTGATATATTTTATATCCCGCATCACTCTCAAATGACATGCTCATCACGAACTCGTAATCAGCCAGAGCACGCCTGTCGCCTAAATCTGCAAACTTACCAATGGATAGTGTTTTCAGCTCTGATATACGCCTTAGCTTATTCAGCTCCGCCAGTAAAGCTGTGGTGTCCTCAGCGGTGAGTTCGTCTTTCAGATCAAGGTATACATGGTGCACCAAGTCTCCCGCGTCCATCGATCGTACAGCTGAGAGCTGATTCTCTAACATATCAATTTTAAAAATAGCCTGGTCAAGATCTGCTCTAAGTCCAGCATCTGGCTCTTTGCAGGCGATCGCTAAGCATACCAGGCTTGACAAAATAAAATAGCTAAGGGCTTTCATCATACAATTGTTTACAAGTCATTGACTATCAGCGATACACGACGGATGAAATCTATGGATGTTTCGATGATGTGCGATGGTAAGTCTAAAACAAAAATTTGCTCTACAAAGCTACGACTTCTATTACTTTTAATTCAGTAAGATCAGACTGGCGCCGATCGCTGTCGTAATCAGTAAAAATAATCTAAAATACTGCTCATTGAACTTTGCGACCAATTTGACTCCAGCCACAAATCCGATGATGACTGCCGGAAGAAGTATCAAGTCTTGATAAAAAGAATCAACTGTGACAGTCTCCCATACCCAGATGTGAAAAGGTAGCTTAATCAGATTGATAAACATAAACAGCCAAGAAGAAGTCCCGATGATGTCATTCTTATTCAGCCCTGTCGCTAAAAAGAATAGATTGGAAAACCCACCCGCCAGATTACCAATCATTGTGGAAAATCCAGCAGCTATTCCTACTGGCCCAGCAAACCACCATGTATTAGGGAAGGTAGCATCAGCGTATCTCTCTCTCCAAAACATGAAGAGCACACTGAGCACGATGATAGCTGCCATCCAAAACTTGAATGCGTCTTCATCTAAATCTTTACCAAAATAGACAGCTATGAGAATGCCAATGATGATGGCAGGAGCGAATTTAAATAGGTAAGACCACTTCACATGCCGCTTGTAGTAGCTCACCGCCATCACATCTCCAGCCATAAATAGAATGAGCATCAGGCCCGTAGAGGCTTTAGTCCCGTAAGCTAATGCTAATAGAACCACTGCCAATATACTGCTGCCCTTCAGACCCGCCTTCGCGAGGCCTACGATGAAGGCAGCTATCAGCCCAAGTAGTAATGCGGTGCTCACAAGCGGTTATTGTACAAACAATTGACCATTTTTAGTCGCTATGAAACTATCATAAACGATCTCTTCCTGCTTGATGAATCCTTTCTTAGGCAAGGTGCCATGGGCCACCATCTCCACCACGGCGGCGATGCTCGCAGCAGTCGTCCAAGAGATAGCCCGCCACATCTTTCCTTGAATCTCAATAGGATGAAAGGCCTTGAAGTATTCATTTCTGAACAATCTCTCTTTCTGCCAGCCTTCTACGACGGCATATACATAGACCACATCCTCTTTCACTGGAGGCTTTGCATTTTTCAATATTGTCTCCAGCTGGTCTTTGTCCTCCTTCATGATAAGCTCATAAAGCAAGAACTTCATCAGCTTCATGTGTCCAGGATATCTGATAGTCTTGTAGTTGAGTGTATCCACTTTACCATCGAAGGTCTCACACATGGTACCAAGTCCACCCGAAGTCGTGAAGGCCTCAAATTCTTGCCCTTCTATATTTATGTATTCTAAACCATCAAGAGAAGTCAGCAGCTTGCGCTCTCCATTATGAATGGCTTCTGCATCTTTCAGATACTCATTAATCACGCCAGCAGGAGACCAGGTAAAGCTGTAAGCCATCAGGCCATTAGGATATCGCGGCAGAGCACCTACCCTCAGCTCTATGTCCCTGAGCTTGGTGAATGCCTTAGTCAAGTCAGCACCTACGATACCGATCAGCCCTGGTGCTAATCCGCACTGTGGAGCCATCACGCAGTCAGCGGTCTGACTCAGCTCCCTGATATACTGCGTGGTATCTACGTCTTCGGTCAGATCGAAATAATGAATCGACTGATCATGAGCTATTTTGGCTATAGTCTTATTTAGAAAATAGGGCAAAGCTGATACGACAGCATCAAAGTCCGCCATTATACCAGTCATCTCTTCTTTATCTGAGACATCTGCTTTGATCACTGGAAAGCCCAACTCATGCAGATAGTGGGGATCTTCTTTATCAAGTCCAGTCACTTCGAAATCTACACTGAGTAGTGTAGCCACCAGGGTACCTACTTTTCCTAGTCCGAGTACTAATATTTTTTTCATGTGTTTAAATTTCTGGTCGAAAGGCCAATCAACGAATAAAAAGTTCAATCACCCGCTCGGGCACCCTAATTATCTACGTTATAGACGATTCATGTATTTTATTTCTCTTACTGACTGTCTGCCAGCAAATTCAAAATAATCATTCATAATTGAGCTATCTCAGTTATTTATTCTTTACAAGCGTTTCTCATTTCATGACTCCTACAAATCTACAGCTTAAGTATGATACTGAGCCGCTTGATTGAATCTGAAAATTAGCAGAGAATTAGACGAACCACCACCATAGAAGGCATATTCTCCTAAAGAATCAATTAGTATTTCTAATGATAAATCTGGCATCGAGAATGACCTAACGTTAGAATAAGAAAAATCTTACTGTAGGGCTCAATGAGGACTATTGGAATATAAGTTTTATTTTAGACCCAATAAATTAAGCCGCCGATCTTATCAGGCAATTGACTACTACCAATTGAATAAATCAATTTCATATTATTTTAGCTTCATCCTCCTAGCCTTGAGCTTCTGTAGCATTACCGCTCAATCTACTGGTAATCAAACTAATAGACCAAATGAAGAAGCCCAAATCAAAGAAATTTTGGGTCTCTTGAAGGAGGTCAGAGTTAAAAAAAATGATGACCTATATGCAGCCTTAGAGCTCATAAAAATAGCAAATCAAAAAGCAGAGCACATTACTGATCGATACACTAAAATCAGATGCCGAGCAGACCTTAGTTTGATTTATTTTTTGATGGAAAGATTTGAGGAGTCAGCGTGTATCATAGATGAGGTCCTACCTATCTATGAGACAGAATTCAGCCAAAAATACTCTAAGATAGCATCACTCTATTCCAGGAGAGGCAAAATAGCATTTTATAATGGTGACTATCAAGGTGCTGAAGAGTACCTTCTCGGAGCAGAAAAATACCAAAGCATCGCCCAGAGCCAGAAGTCTGCTGGAATGACCTTGCTTTACTTATCAGACCTCCACATACAGCAATCTGATTTTGTCAAAGCATTAGAATATACTTATAAGGCACTCCAAAAATTTAAAATGCAGCCAGACTACACCTATGAGTCAGCCGCAATCACCTCACTTGGAGAGATCAATTATCTAATCACTGACTATCAGTCTGCACGCTCTCACTTTGAGGAAGTCTTGAGTCAAAAAGACAGCATCTCCAATCCACAATTCTTAATCAGACCACTCATATTCATGGGCATGCTGGAGAGCGATGAAGGCCATGTCGAAGCAGCAATACTACACCTCAGTGAAGCATTAGAGGTAGCTAATACCATTGGTAGCACTCCAGAATTGGCCAGAGTCTACCAATACCTGTGTAAGATAGAATTAAGTCAAGGTCACACAGCAAAAGCTGCACAATACTTGATACAGGCCAAAGAAGCTGCAGACAAATCAAATCTGGTCAGGTATCAAAAAGAAAATAGCCTTTATGCCACTCATATTGCAATGGTAGATAATAAGCAAGCGGAATCCCTTCCGACCTTACTTAATTCTTATCAGTGGGCTAAAGAGAATGATGATTTTTATTTGGCGTATAAGGCTTCAGAGCTGATTGGCCAAGTACACCAGTCGCTGGGGGCTCCCACTAAGGCGCTTTCATACTACCAAACTTCTATGACCGCCAAAGAGTCTTATCTGAATAACACGCAGATGATGAGGGCATCAGCAGAAAAATGGAAAAATGAAATCAAGCTGAATGAAAAAGAACGCACACTCTCTGAGGAGAATCTGAATATTCAGTTGTCAGCCAAGAAAAACTTAAATCGAATTCTCAGCATCTGCTCCCTGCTCCTACTTGGGCTTGTTATCGCGCTGTGGTTTATTTCGAGATCCAGGTCTATAGCTTTACAAGAACTAAAGGGTAGTAACGAATCTTTAGTACAAGCGCAGAGGGATATCAAAGAGCAAAATAAAGAATTAGAGAAATACATAGAATCAAATATCCAACTACAAGAATTTGCTCATATCGCCTCTCATGATTTAAAGACACCACTTCGGACTATCGGTAGCTACGCCGGACTACTTAAGAAAAAACTTAAGATTGAACCTAAATCTAAGGAAAGCGAATACTTCGGTTTTATAGAGAAAAGTACAAAAGAGCTTTTTGATTTTATCAATAATCTTTTGAAATATTCAGAAGTCAATTCCCAAAAGTTAGATGTTGATGAGATAAAAATTAACTCGTTTTTCAAGACCATCATGAGCCGGTTTAAGGCTGACTTGAAACAGAAAGGCGTAGCCATTTCAACCGGTGATATGCCCAAACGTATCAATGCCGATGAGGTCAAGCTGCTCCAAGTATTTCAAAACATCATCAATAATGCTATTAAATTCAGAGATCCCGCTAAAGATTCCTGGATCAAGATATCACATAAAGAGTCAACTCAATATAACACATTCGTCATATCGGACAACGGAATCGGCATAGATGAGAAATACCTTCCTCAGGTTTTTAACGCCTACTACAGAGTCAACCGCAAAGACGATTATGAAGGCGTCGGTCTGGGTCTATCCATCTGCAAAACCATTATCGAAAAACATGGCGGGGAAATATCTATCCAATCTCGACTCGGCCAAGGATCTTCTGTAAGGTTTACCATTGCGAAGGAGATATGAGTTATGAGTTAGAGAGTTATGAGTTATGAGTTAGAGAGTTATGAGTTAGAGTGGCATGAGTTAGAGTGGCATGAGGTATGAATTAGGGAGAAATAGTTATGAGATGAGATGGGGAGTCATGAGTTATGAGTCTGTGAGTTAGAAGATGGAGAGTTAGTAGCCAGAAGGTGTAGCGGTATTAGTTATGTTATGAGACATTAAGGATAGTAGTTACTGGTGTGGAGCGTGTATATAATTTGTAAAAACAAAAGAGAGTTTACTCTTGCGAATAAACTCTCTTGGAATGTGACCGGTCTGGGGCTCGAACCCAGGGCCCACGCCTTAAAAGGGCGTTGCTCTACCAGCTGAGCTAACCGGTCGTTTTTTACGAGCTGCAAAGATATATGTTTTTATAATTAACGAAAGCCTTTTGGTCGCTATTTCAAAAAAATAAATGGGCACAGACGGCATCCTAGTCAAATTTCAAAAACAGCTCCTTGATCTGCCAGCTCTGTAGCTTCAAATACAGTACGCGCTTCTATCACTAATGGCTCTACATCCTTATAGCGAGATGAAAAATGCCCAATAACCAACCTCTTAGCATCCGCTCGCTGAGCTATGGTCGCTGCTTGTATCGTCGTAGAATGATATCGCTCGGCAGCCTGCACACTCATATCATCCATGTACGTAGCTTCGTGGTAGAGCAGGTCTACACCCTGCACATGAGGGATGACTGCTTCATGGTATATCGTATCTGAACAGTAGGCATAACTCTTAGGGGCGACTGGCGATAGCGTGATTGCTTCATTCTTGATGATTGTACCATCAGCTAAATTCACGTCTTCTCCTTCGATTACCGCCTTGATCTGTGCTACGGTGAGCTGGTATCGCTCTACCTGAGCCTTGTCTAACTTGGGCTTACTGATCTTTTTTGTAAATCGATATCCATAGGTCGGGACCCGATGCAATAAAGGAAAGCTAAATACTGACATCCGATCGTTCTCAAAGATTCGACCACCTTCTCCTTGAATCTCAACGACCTTCAACTCAAATCTGAGGTCGAGATAGCTGTATTTCATGACAGCTGCTATGAACGGTGCAATGCCTACTGGCCCAAAAATCGAAAGTGGCTTTTCCCGATTGGAAAGATTAAATGAACTAAGTATCCCAGGAAGACCATAGATGTGATCTCCGTGCAGGTGAGAGATAAATATCTGATTGAGCTTATTTCGCTTGAGCTTATACTTAGTAAAATTGATCTGAGCCCCTTCGCCACAGTCGATCATGGAGAGATCCCCACCTATGTCGATGCATTGGCAAGATGAAAACCTATCAGATGTGGGTATAGCAGAATTAGCTCCGAGTATATGAAGTCTCAAGTCGTTATGATTCCTCTGGATCGGATTGTAGCTCTTGTTCTATCTTTTCCATGGTCACGAACTCTATGGATTCAGCCACGGTAGGTATAATGGTCAAAATGGATTCTAAGCGTGAGATTTCGATTAGTTTCACGACAGAAGGATGATCTACACCCGTCATAATGAATAACCCGAAGTCTTTCCACAACCGGTTGGCTGTCAGAATGGCACTCAAACCTGAAGAATCAACATACTTTACTGCCGATAAGTCAAATATCAGATTCTTCACCCCTTCGTTTCTTAAGAAGACGAATTCACTTTTCAGATTAGGTGCGATCAGTGAATTGAGATTATCCTCTTCTAATTGAAGAACAGAATACTCGTCATTTTTATCAACAGAAAATTTCATTGTAATTGATTTAAATTAGGAAGCGCAAATTTATTGAATTATTCAAACTTTTACTGAATAAATAAGTAATAGATGTAAATATTTGAATATCAACTAATTAGCTTTCTAATTAGACAGATTAGCCCGACTCAATATCTTCACTCTCGTCTGAATAAAGAATCATTGGGATCTATTAATATTACTCCTATACAAAATGAAGTAGTCAGTGAAATTATTGTTAATTTGCCTTAACTTAAATCTTTGTGAATCATTAAAGTGTTCATGTAGGTATTAAGTAGGTTAACATTCTTAGGGATTGGCATACTTTTTAACGTCTTTATTGGTAATCGTAAAGAATAAAAAATACTGAATGAATAGGAAGTTTTCACCAAAGGTTAAGAAAATCATTTCGCTGAGCAGAACGGAAGCATTGCGTTTAGGACACGACTATATAGGCACAGAACACTTATTATTAGGGATGATCCAAGAAAGAGAAAGTCTCGCTGTAAAAGTATTAGACTCTCTGGATGTAGACCTCACTGAGCTAAAATATAAGATCGAAGAAATAATAGAGCAGGTCAGAGCGGAGAATACCAATCTGAATGTGGGCAATATACCGCTTAATAAGCAGGCTGAAAAGGTCCTGAAAGTCACATTTCTCGAAGCTAAGCTATTCAAGAATGATGAAATCAGCCCAGAACACCTGCTACTCTCTATCCTGAAGCACAACGAGAACACCGCATCAGAGATCCTGTCGCAGTTCGACGTGGACTATGATGGCTACAAAGCAGAGCTAGAGTATGTCAAGCAGGAGCAAGAATCTAACTACGAGATATACGGCTCGTCATCAGCTGAGGGGGATATTCCCATGGAAGACGATGACTCTAAAGAAAGCTATAGCAGAAGACCGACTGGTAAATCGAAAACTCCTGTCTTAGATAATTTTGGTAGAGATGTCACCAGACTCGCAGAAGAAGATAAACTAGATCCGATCATAGGAAGAGAGACAGAGATAGAGAGAGTCTCGCAGATACTGAGCAGGCGGAAGAAAAATAACCCAATCCTGATCGGTGAGCCAGGTGTGGGTAAAACGGCCATCGTAGAAGGTCTAGCTCTCAGAATCATACAGAAAAAAGTATCCAGGACGCTATTTAATAAGCGAATCGTAATGCTCGACTTAGCTGCACTGGTAGCAGGTACTAAATACAGAGGCCAATTCGAAGAGCGGATGAAAGCCATCATGAATGAGCTAGAGAAAACCAGAGATGTCATACTTTTCATAGATGAGATACATACGATTGTGGGCGCCGGTGGCGCTACGGGATCACTTGATGCCTCTAACATCTTTAAGCCTGCCTTAGCAAGAGGTGAGCTACAATGCATTGGAGCCTCTACCTTGGATGAGTACAGACAGCACATCGAGAAGGATGGAGCACTGGACAGACGATTCCAGAAAGTTATCGTAGATCCACCATCAGCAGAAGAAGCGGTGCATATCTTAGAAAACATAAAGTCTAAGTATGAAGAATTTCACAATGTGGACTATACCGAAGACGCCATCAAAGCCTGTGTCCACCTGAGCGATAGGTACATCACCGATCGATTCTTACCAGACAAGGCGATTGACGTATTGGATGAGGTAGGTGCACGGACACACCTGAAAAACATACACGTACCGAAATACATCGAAGAGCTAGAAGCCAAGATCGAAGAGATCAAAGAGCTCAAGACACAAGCCGTAAAAAATCAACAGTACGAAAGAGCCGCTGACCTCAGAGACAATGAGTCTAAACTCATCAAGCAGCTGGAGCAAGGTAAAGAGGAGTGGGAAGAGGAATCAAAAACAAAGCGGTACCCCGTAGATGAGGAAAATATAGCAGAAGTCGTATCCATGATGACTGGTATACCCGTCAACAGGGTCGCACAAAGCGAAAGCAATAAGCTGGTCCACATGACTGACGACCTCAAGAAAGTCGTCGTTGGGCAAGACCAGGCCATTGTAAAAATCACAAAAGCCATTCAGCGTAACAGAGTCGGACTGAAAGATCCCTCTAAGCCGATCGGCTCATTCATATTCTTAGGCCCTACTGGTGTAGGTAAGACAGAGTTAGCTAAGGCGTTGGCCAGATATATGTTTGATTCCGATGATACTCTGATCCGGATCGATATGAGTGAATACATGGAGAAATTCTCCGTGAGCAGACTCATAGGCGCGCCTCCAGGCTATGTCGGTTATGAAGAAGGCGGACAGCTCACAGAGCGAGTCAGAAGAAAGCCCTACTCAGTCATCCTCCTGGATGAGATAGAGAAAGCGCATCCAGACATCTATAATATTCTCCTTCAGGTTTTAGATGATGGTCAACTGACTGATGGGCTCGGAAGAAAAGTAGATTTTAGAAATACCTTGATTATAATGACATCTAATATCGGTGTTCGACAGTTGAAGGATTTCGGACAAGGTGTAGGATTTGCGACTCAAGCAAGAGAAGAAGGCTCAGAAGATTATTCTAAGTCAGTGATCCAAGGAGCTCTCAAAAAGACCTTCTCTCCAGAATTCCTGAATCGTATTGACGATGTCGTCATCTTTAATAGCTTGGATCAAGATCATATCCTTGAGATCATTGACATTACGCTGACTCAAGTATTTAAGCGATTGACTAACATCGGGTTTACTGTAGAACTGAATAAGGAGGCTAAAGAATTCATTGCCGAAAAAGGCTTTGATCCTCAATTCGGTGCTCGACCCCTGCACAGAGCCATCCAAAAATATTTAGAAGATCCCTTAGCGGAATTTATTCTCAATGAGAATCCGGCAGAGAATTCTAAACTGAAAGCTGTCATGAATAAGGACAAAGATGGTCTTGATATCACACTGGCGAAAAAGCAAAAAGCCCAAAACGTCAATGATTAATCTCTAAATAGTTACATTAGCTACTACAAAACGAATTACCAGCTGGCAAAAGAAGAGTCCAGCTGGTTATACCTTTAAATAAAAAATCACATTTGGCGAAAAGAAGAAAAAAAATAGTTCGAAAACCAGAACCCAAATTCAATGTCAATCGATACATTGAGGCGCAACAAATAAGACTTGTCGGAGACAATTTAAGTGAAGTGAGCGAGGCCGCAGGAAAGGAAGTAGAGCCAGGTATATACCCTACCCCTCAAGTGCTCAATTGGGCCAGAGACATGGAATTAGACTTGGTAGAAATCAGCCCAAATGCTGACCCTCCTGTATGCAAGATCACTGACTTTAAGAAGTTCCTCTACGAAAAAAAGAAGAAGGACAAATCAATTAAAGCAAAGACTGCTAAAACCGTGGTAAAGGAAATTCGGTTTGGCCCGAATACAGACGATCATGACTTTAACTTTAAGCTAAAGCACGCTCAAAAGTTTTTGACAGATGGTGCTAAAGTGAAAGCATATGTGCATTTCAGAGGAAGATCCATCGTTTTTAAAGACCGTGGTGAATTACTCCTTTTGAGGTTGCTCAACGAATTAGCTGATTATGGTGCTGCAGAAGAACTGCCAAAATTAGAAGGAAGAAGGATGATCGTTATCATCACACCGAAAAAGAATAAGAAATAGTCACCAAGACTGCACACGATTAATTAAGCTAAGTTCGGGAATTTCGAATTTAGCTTATTTGTTTTACTACAGCTCATTCTGTAGTTATTCATACTCTCTAAAATGAGTGTCTTCTTCTTATTTTAACCCTTTAACAATTATTCTTACTGTAATAATTGAGGATGTAGCATAGATTTGCAGTCTAACTACATGAAAGGGTATACAAATAGTATATTGAGCCTTTAGCCCTCTTAATCACAAATTATGTCAAATTCAGCCCGCCATTCCTACTTTGACTTTTCAATACTACGCACCATCTATGTCATCTGCTTTGCCTTGACTTTTAGCATCGCATCCTACGCACAGCTAGATTTAGACTTTAGTATTGATCGAGGATATTATGATAATCCATTCAATCTAGAGCTCAGCGTGAATGATGCTACAGCTACCATTCGGTATACCACTAATGGGACAGCACCAACTCCGACTACAGGTATAATTTACAGCGGTCCCATCAATATTAATACGACAAGATTCATCAGAGCGATAGCATACAGTAGCTTAGACACCACTAAAGTGCTTACGCATACCTATGTTTTTCCAGCAGATGTCGTCAATCAGCCCAACTTGAAAAATAATTTTCCATCCTCTAATTATGCTTTTGACCCTAGTGTAGTCAATCATCCAACCTATGGGCCGCAACTCATAGATGCCCTCTCAGGTATACCTTCTATTTCTTTAGTGATGAGACTAGCGGACCTCAACGATATGCATGGTGATACCACAGAGGTAGCTACCTCAGTAGAGCTTCTTTTTCCTGATGGCAAAAAAGGCTATCAAGTGAATTGTGGTGTAGAAAGAGCAGGTGCTAGTAGCTTCAATGCAAAAAAACGAAATCTCAGGTTGTCATTCAAATCTAAATATGGGGCCTCTAAATTTGAGTATCCCATATTCGGAAAAGGTGCAGCAGAAGATTTTGATCAGATAGCGCTTAGACCCGGGTATCACGGATGTATGAACAGGGGCTATAATGCTACAGGAGGCGGCACGAATGACCTGTCTGACCAAGTCATGCGTGATCTTCAAGGAAACATGGCTGATGATGGAGTGACAATTGATGGTTCATTTATGCACTTATACATCAATGGCATTTACTGGGGCGTATACAATCCATCAGAAAGGGCTACTTCATCATTTGGTGAATCTTACTATAATGGTGATAAGGATGACTGGGACGTTATCAAACGCAAAGCAGCATTAAACGGCGACATTACTGCGTGGAATACACTGAACAACATGGCTGATAATCTAAATATGGCCAACCAGCAGAATTATGAAGCGATACAAGAATATATAGACATAGATCAATTTTCGGATTATGTGATCCTGACTAACTATGGACCACACGCTGATGATAATATTACTGGCAAAAACTCCTTTGTGACCAGAGATCGGACCAAGACTGATGGCTTCAAATTTTGGATGTGGGATACAGAACCTGCATTAGGCCACTGGTGGACCTGGAATGTAGCTGAGTGGGGCAGTATTCCCTACAATAATATTTTCTTCTCACTTGTTGATAATCCTGAATATAGAATTCGCTTTGCGGATAGAGTGGCATGTCATTGTACAGAGAATGGAGCCCTGACACCAGCGAAGGCCATTGAGGCCTACGAGGCAGTGTTCGATAGCTCCAAGACGGCCTTCATAGCTGAGGCAGCTAGGTGGGTAGGAGCCAGAGACTACACTGATTTTCTGGACACGCGAAATCGGATTGTCAATCAATATCTACCAGGAAGAACAGATTTCTTATTGGATTTATATCGTAGTAAGAACGTCTACCCTACTGTAGAACCCGCAGTATTCAATCAGTATGGTGGTGCTATCTCGTCTAACTTTGCGGTCGTGCTGACTAATCCTAACAGTCAAGGACCTATATACTACACCATTGATGGCACAGATCCTAGAAGCCAAGGCGGTAGCATCTCTCCTACTGCCATACGGTATACTGGTCCATTCATGCTTCCACAAGGAGCCATTAAAGTACACGCCAGAGCGAGATCTGGCGGTGTGTGGTCTGCCGGTTGTCCTACTAGATTCTATGTGGAACAGAACTACAGTGACTTAGTTATCAATGAAATCCATTATAATCCGATTGATAGCATTTCTCCCACTGATACGATCTCAGAGCGAAATTTTGAATTTATAGAAATAAAAAATATTGGTGACGACCCTATAAATCTGGTAGACGTCAAATTCACTAAGGGTGTGTCCGCCATTATCGAAGAAGATTTAATCATACATCCCGGTGGCTTTGCAGTCATCGTAGAAGATGCATTTTGGTTTGAACAAAAATATGGATGCCCCGCAGATGCCACCTACAGAGGCAAGCTCGATAATGGCGGCGAGAATCTTTGGCTCGTCGATCCCTTTGACAACATCATCGACTCGCTGCGCTACAATGACAAAGACCCATGGCCAAATACTGCGGACAAGGGGTATTACAGCTTAGCACTACTAGACGGCACGCTTGACAATGCAGATGGTAATAACTGGAGCATCCAGTCCGCTCTCGTCACACCTAAAGCCGAAAATGAATTTTCTGACTTCGGAGAGCATGACTTCTCAGGCATCATCATTAATGAGATCCACTATAACCCATCAGACAGTATCGTCCCCGGGACGACTGACACCATCAAAGGCACGAAATTCGAATTCGTAGAACTGAAAAACATCACAGACCAGGACATCAATCTATCAAGAGCCTTCTTCTCTCGGGGCATCGAATATGTATTCCCAGCTAATACCATAATCCCAGCTAATAGCTTTCTTGTCCTTGCCGAGGATAAGTCTTCATTCCAAGATCGCTATGGCTTTGCACCATTCGACAAGTTTGATGGTAAGCTCGATAATGGTGGGGAGACCCTCTGGCTCAATAATGCGGCTGGCACGCTCTTAGATGCGGTCACATATGATGATGGATTTCCTTGGGATGCGCAGGCTGATGGTGGTACAATCGACCTGAGTCTGGCTCTCATAGACGCCACCGTAGACAATGACAGCCGCCTCAACTGGAAAGTGCAATGCAGTACCCTCTATACGCCTGGTGCAGACAATGATTTCGGATGCTTTAGTAAGCCGAACTACGATGGCATCGTCATCAATGAGATCTACTACAAACCTTTGAACGGTACAGCGGTAGAATTCATCGAAATCGCTAACACACATCCCAACAACATCTACAATCTACTTGATGTCGCCGTGACGGGAGGCATCCAGTATGTCTTTTCAGAAGACTATAATCTGCAACCATCTGGCGCTAGTCCACAGAACTACATCGTACTTGCGAAAGATTCTGCCGAATTTCACAATGCCTATGGCTTCGCGCCCTACGGAGTGTACACAGGCGAACTTAGCAACTTAGGTGAGCAGATCGTGATCCAGAGCCTCTTCGCCGATGAGATAGATCAGGTGACCTATGGAAGCTTCTTCCCCTGGGACCCCGTACCAGCTAATGGTCAATACAGTCTCGCCCTCATCGATCAGAGCAGAGATAATGCACGCGCGGTGAACTGGTCAGAGCAGGCTGTGTTCATAACGCCAGGCGCCAAGAATATATTCAATGCAAATGCCTACCCCGACTACTCCGGTGTCGTGATTAATGAGATATACTACAAGCCTCCAGGAGGAAATGCCCAAGAATTCATAGAGATCGTAAATACCAGCCCAACCAATCTGGTGAATCTAATCGACCTGAGCTTTACGCACGGCATCAGTTATCACTTTGACGAAAGTAAAATACTCGTTCCCGCAGCAGGCTACCCGAATAACTACCTGACCATTGCGAATGATGCCAGTGCCTACACCACAGCCTATCCTGGAGCCCCCACAGCCTATGATAGCTATGACGGATTCTTAGTGAATAGTGGTGAGTTGGTGAAGCTGGTAGACTTCTTCGGCAGGACTGTAGACAGCGTGTACTATGACGACGTCGCTCCATGGGATGTGATCGCTGATCAAGGCCAGCACAGCCTTGCATTGACTGACCTGAGCTTGGATAATGCTATCCCTGAAAGCTGGTCATCACAGGATGTGAGCGCCACTCCAGGCTTGGTCAATACCTTTGCTGATAGTGATCAGGATGGCGTATATGACTTTTATGATCGATGCCCCGGTGGAGATGATGCGGTGGATTCGGATGGTGACGGCGTACCAGATTACTGTGATAACTGTAATGATTATATCACAGAAGTCAACCAACCGAACATCACCAGCAGCCAGCAAGCTCAGATCAGCATTGAGACGAATGGAACAGTACCGAGTAATGGGCTGATTACCTATCAAGCTGGACAGAGCGTAGAGCTGTTGCCCGATTTTGAAGTGGTGGCAGGAGCTACATTTATGGCTATGATAGCACCGTGTCAGTGATTTGACGAAAAAAAGCGCATGGCAGCAGCATCACCACAGTCTATTTAAAACTGTGCACTTAGCATTTTAGTCTTATCCTAAAAGACTATGTGAAATTATCCACAAAACAAATGATAGGTACATAGTAAAGTGTCCATTACCTTAATTAATCAGCCTACAATTTATTGTCATATACTTCTACCAGTATTAGTTTTATAGCAGTTAGAGAGCGCTAAATTTACTGCTATCATAGCGTCCTTTGATTAGGTTAATAATTGTGCTTAAGGAAATTTAGGAAATTTATCAAAGTTAGGTTTTCGCTTTTCTAAGAACGCATTCCTCCCCTCCTGAGCTTCGTCTGTCATATAGCCGAGGCGGGTCGCCTCACCAGCAAAAATCTGCTGTCCGACTAATCCATCGTCAATCATATTGAATGCATACTTAAGCATCTTGATGGCCATCGGGCTCTTTTTCATTATTTCACATGCCCATTCATACGCAGTATCTTCTAAATCAGCATGAGGCACGACGGCATTAACCATACCCATCTCATATGCCTCTTGGGCACTGTAGTTTCTTCCCAAGAAGAATATTTCTCTGGCGCGCTTCTGCCCTACCTGCCTTGCTAAATAAGCAGATCCATATCCAGCATCATAGCTCGCTACATCAGCGTCGGTCTGCTTAAATATAGCGTGCTCTGCACTTGCTATGGTCAGATCACAGACGACATGCAGGCTGTGGCCTCCGCCCACAGCCCAGCCAGGCACCACACAGATCACCGCTTTATTCATAAACCTGATGAGTCGCTGTACCTCCAGGATATTGAGTCGACCGACTCCATCGCCGCCTTCGTAACCAGTCTTACCTCTCGCATTCTGATCTCCTCCACTGCAGAAGGCCCAGCCACCATCCTTACTAGATGGCCCTTCCCCAGAAAACAGGACCACACCGATAGCTCTATCTTCTCGTGCATCATGAAATGCATCAAGTAACTCAAAAACCGTACTCGGTCTAAAAGCATTTCTAAGCTCTGGCCGATTGAACGCTATGCGAGCGACGCCGTCACACTTTTTATAAGTGATGTCTTCGTACTCTTTAGCTACATTCCAATTAATCTGTGACATACGATAAAATAATTTTTGATTAGGACTCAATAGTAAGAAATAGTCAATAGTCTTAAAAGCAAAGAAGTCATTTATTGATGCCCCCACCGGAGAAGACGTACAATATCAAAGCAATGATTAAAGATACTTGGTATACGCTACTCTTACACATTCACAATGCAATACACTTTAACAGCACAAAAAAAGCCCATGCTTTAATTGGCACAGGCTACAGTTTAGAGGGTGCTTTTACACCTGAAGAAGAATGATCCTCATTCTTTAATGTTATAATCGTAAAATGACTGTATTGGAAGTTTAAATACGGAAGTTTGTACTAAATTCAAATGTAATGTATGCTATACCTCACATTATATCAAATATTTGCTATTATTTATTCTCAAAAGTAAGTAGAACTGTCGCCTAGCTATTTGACATAATGTAGTTCAAAAAGTACTGTTGAAGCGTTCGTTCTGTATACCAATAATGTGCTACTATTAATAACATCTCATCCTAAAAGCTGGCTGATACGATACTTTACAGTTTTAGGTGTCTATCTCGTGGCTAGCTTTAAAACCACTTTATGGTTAAGTCAATTAATTTTTGTTTGAAATCATTGTATGGCGGCATGAGTAACTCTAATGCATTAGGCATATGCTGTTTTAGCACACCTCTGGCATTAGAGAAAGCTTCGAAGCCGTGCCACCCGTGAGCCTTACCGATACCACTATTATTAGACCCGCCAAAAGGTAGGTTGGTATTGAAAAAATGGACTGCATTATGATTAATGCAAGTACCGCCAGCTCGGGTATAATCTAATATTCGCTTGATATTCTTTGAACTTTTACTGTATATGTATAGCGCTAAAGGCTTATCACGCGAATTTACTTTATCAATCACTTCTTGGATATTGGAGAATCCGAAAACAGGCATGACAGGCCCAAAAATCTCTTCCGTCATCAGGGTAGATTCTTCAGAGACATTCGTCATCACCGTGGGCGCTATGAAGTCCTGATCGGCCTTGACCTTAGCTCCAATTTCTATTTTTGCTCCCTTATCAAAGGCATCATCGATGTAGCCCTTAACTCGGTTAAAGTGCTTACGATTGACAATTCGTGCATACGATTTCTCAGAGGAAGGATCCTCAGTGTAGAATGCCTTTAAATTCTTTTTGACTGCAGTTAAGAATGCTTCCTTCCTGTTATGATGCACAAAGACATAATCTGGAGCGATACAAATCTGGCCATTATTCATAAACTTACCCCAGGCTATTCTTCGAGCAGCTATCTCTATATTAGCCGTCTCATCTACGATGGTAGGTGACTTACCTCCGAGTTCTAAAGTCACAGACGCCAAGTGATCCGCAGCAGCTTTCATCACGATCTTGCCGATACTCGGTGCACCAGTGAAAAAGATATGATTAAAAGGCTTTTTCATTAGAGCTGTGGATGTTTCTACCCCACCTTCTAGCAAGGCTATCTCATTTTCATCAAATACCTCAGCCACCATTTTTTTCATCAGTGCAGAAGCGTGTGGTGTATGTTCTGATGGCTTCAGAATCACACAATTACCAGCGGCTATAGCAGATACTAATGGCCCAAAGGTGAGATTAATTGGAAAATTCCATGGTGAAGTAATCAAGACCACGCCTTTGGGCTCATACTTAATATAAGAGCTAGAGCCCATCATTGCCAATGGTGTGGACACACTGTGATTTCTCATCCAACGGTCCAAGTGTCTCTTAGCATGTTTGATCTCGCTCGTGACGGGATATATCTCGGTAAGGTCTACTTCGCTGGGGTGCTTTCTGTAATCCAGGTATAATGCCTCCTTGATCTGAG
>CALFUK010000007.1 GCA_937929945.1 uncultured Saprospiraceae bacterium | reverse complement strand
GCCCACCTCAAGTGGGCGCCCGCAGGGCCAAAACGAAGTGGAGCATCGCATAGCCCGACCTATATGAACCGATTTTTTTATCGGTTCATATAGGGCACCCCCAAATAAAAAATAGGGACATGAAACTAAATTCATGCCCCTAATAACATATTGTGATCGATTATTATCTATTGATTTGGACGTAGCCGCTTGTCTTTTTGCCAACACCATTATCGACAACGTAAAAATAAGTACCATCCGGAAGAGGCCTATTTTGCCATTCTCCTCTCCAGCCTCTAGCGTTTGTATAACCTTGCTTGAAGAAGATCAGATTACCCCATCTATTGTAAATATGTACTTTGTTGTTCGGGAATCTTTCTATCCCAAGAACATTAAATGAATCATTGATACCGTCACCATTGGGTGAGAATCCGTTGAATACGGTGAGCTCTTCGCATAAAATTTCTATATGAACTGTAGCTTGCGAGGATCCCATAGGTGTGACAATCTCATAGGTGAAAGAATCAATCCCCCCACAAAAATCAGTATCAGAAAAATAGTCAATTGTGTTATCACTATTAATTTTTACGCGCCCGTGATTTGGATCGGTTAAGATTATGACATCAAAGATATCACTGTTTGTAGTATCATTTAGCATGATATCGTAATTGAGTATGCCCGCATTAATCACTGACATCGTATCATCATTCATCGCCATAGGCAGAAGTATTTGATCCGAAGCCAATACAGTAATGAGCAAGATCGTAGAATCACAAATACCAGTGTCATCACAGGCAGCTAGGCAAGCTATATCTTCTCCTACCTCAAATGCATCAATCCAAATACAAGAATCTGCAATAGCGTAATCTACAAAACCTTCTGACTCGTCTTCACAATAGTTAACTACACTAACTATCTGACCTACAAATTCACTGTTGTCAATACAATAAAGAGAATCTTCATTCACCTGAATTAAAATTTCTATCGTGTCGGTTTGTGTATAAATAGCTGACTCAGGGATACAAATAACAGAGATTGCAATGGAGTCTTTGCATCCCGATATTAGACTAGTAGCAACTACGTTATGCTCCCCTTCTCCA
Organism: uncultured Saprospiraceae bacterium; assembly: GCA_937929945.1. GTDB lineage: Bacteria > Bacteroidota > Bacteroidia > Chitinophagales > Saprospiraceae > CALFUK01. Next base: position 9,344 of record CALFUK010000007.1, on the reverse strand, counting down.
AGTAAAAGAGATGTAGAATATGGTGTGTAAATAGTATTTAGTTCGAGTACAGAATGATTGCTAGTCTCCAATTGTGTTACTTTCATCTGACCGTATGAATTAGTAGTGACACCACCGAACAATGTCAAAGCCGACTTATCTACCTGCCAAGAACCAAATTCATCCCAAGTATTCAATAGCGCTACAAGCTCATCAATATCACTAAATTCAGCAGAGTACTCTACCCCGTCGATCTCCCATAGATCTAAAGTATAGGGTCCTTGCTCACCTTGATCAGGAAACGTAAAATAAGAATATTGATATGTAGAATCAAAATCACAGCTTCCAAAGCGATCTAATAATTTATCGTTATCTGAGAATATAAACTCTCCCGTTTCATCAAGGAACTCACCCAAACAATAGCTACCATTATCCTCACAATCATTGATCACTATCGTAATCGACTCCTCGTCGAAGTAGTCAAAATCAGAATTGCACTCAGGCACTACATTGATGAAGATATAATAGGAAATACATTGTCCATCTATATCACACACCGTGAAGCAAATCTCTTCAAGATCATCCTCTCCCATATTAGGACCTGGCGTATATATTATGCATTCTCCATCGAGAGTAGACGCTCCAAAAATCGGATTGCCACAGCTGACCAATTGATCAAAATCCAATTGTAAACCATGAGCGTCTAAACAAATCTCTACCGGAGTTGACATGGTAGTAGTATAGTGTAAGCTATCTACAATAGTCTGAAAATCTCCTTCACAATTATTTTTTACAACTACATTATCAAGCACTACCACACACCCATTTTCACTAGTAATAGTGACCTCGTAGGCACCTGGATTCAAGTCAGTTTTGTCTTTTCCATTATCTTGTCCTGACAAATGTCTCCAATCAAAAATGTAGTCCCCTCCATTGCCGCCAGTGACATCCAAGTAGATCTGCCCATCTGTTTCACACTCAAAATTGACAATCGATACGTTGACTTCTATTTCATTAGGTTCGACAACTGTAAAGCAGGCTTCCCCAGCATTGCAGCCGTCATTGTTGGACACTACTATACAATATGAACCTTGAGGCAAACTTCCATTTTGATACAAATCACCATTTGCACTAAGGATTGAAGTTTGCAAATCATTGATCAAAGCTTCATTTGCAATCACAAAATCAACATATGCATCTTGTCCATTTTGACAATCTAATTCAACTATTGGATTTGCAATTTCAATAATAGCTACTTGGCTCACGTTCTCCAATACTGTAAATACGAGTACCTGCTCACAGTCCGAATTATTATCCGAGATAGTCACTTCATATGGGCCTGAGATCAGAGATTCACGTATATTGACTGCTGATTCAAAACCATCTGACCAATTAAATCTATAGCTGCCATCAATGTAATTAGCAAAGTTAATTACAGCTGAACCATCTGCGACTCCACAGCTTGCTTTTGTAATATCCGCTACCGCTTCTAGAGTACCAACCTTCAATACCTCAACATCAAAATAGGTTGGGCATTCATCAAGTGTGTCTTTCCGAGCAGCAATCTGATATACCCCACTAGCAAGATCATCACGAGAAGCAGACTCAATACCATCCTCCCACGTATAGATTAAGTTTGCAGGTGCAAACTCGATCTGTCCATTTGAAAGACCGCAATCCGATGGATGATTTGATACTATTGAAATATCCTCAGCGTCATTATTATTAATAGAAATCTGAACTTCTACAAAACAATCTACATCGTTTATATGATTTATTTTTACAAGATAGTTACCGCCAGGCAGATCTAGTCTAGATGCTCCATTTTGACTAACTACTCCTAAATTGGGTGTCCAAATAAAATTGTAATCTGTATTAGATCCATCAATTTGAATTAGTGCCATTCCATTATCTACTCCACAATTAGCATTTACAGCTACGATATTTGTAACCGAGGGTTCATTACAGGCGGCTGTATTATTGCAAACATCCTCGATTGTAAAGGACTCTACATTGATGCACTCCGTCACTTGATCTGTGATCGTAACTATGTATGTGCCAGCCATTAATCCATCTTGACTAGCTCCTGATTTCCCATTGCTCCATTCATATACAAAGCCATTTTCTTCTTGTAGCTTGATTGAGCCTGGCTCATTACAAGTAGCAGAGATAACAGATAAAATATTGGCACTAGGCCCATTTATATTTCCTACAGCTACCGAAAGTACTGTGAAACATGAAGGATCACTTGCATTGGACACTGTAACTTCATATACGCCAGCCAAAAGATCAGAAGCGGATTCGCTATCTGATACTAGTGGAGACCATAAGTACATCAAATTGTCAATGCCATTATTCTTAATAAGTATTTGGCCATCTTCATTTCCACAAGAAGCATCTACAACTTCACTTACTACATTTGGTAAAGTACAGTTTGCATTTTCACAATCCTCTTCAATAATAATTTGCAATATTGCATCACAATTATTGCCGTCCGTGGCAGTGACCAGATATGTTCCTCCTTCTAAATCTATTCTCGTAGAACCGCTTCCATTATCACTCCATGTAAACCGCAAATCGGTAGGAATAAGTGTCACTTGGCCATCTGAAAGTTCACAGGTAGCGGCTGACAAATTTTCTATACTTACTTCTGGGCCATCTTCATTTTCAATGAGAATTGTTTTAGATACTCTACAATTGGGATTCATCTTATCTTCAACAGTAACAGAATATGATCCTGCCTGTAAGTTGTCAATTTGATTAGTGCTTCCTACATTAGGATCCCAGAGATAATTATATAATCCAATGTCACCATTCAAAGTAATTACAATAGATCCATCAGCATTACCACAACTGGAATTTACGCTTTGATCCGTAATAGTTAAGTCATCTGCACAATCTACTGATGTACAGTCATCCTCAATTATAAAGGACTCTACATTGATACACTCCGTCACTTGATCAGTGATAGTAACTGTATAAATGCCCGCCATTAATCCATCTTGACTAGCTCCCGATTTCCCATTGCTCCATTCATATATATAGCCATTTTCTTCTTGCAGCTTGATTGAGCCAGGCTCATTACATGTAGCAGAAGTATTAGATAAAATATTGACACTAGGCCCATTTGTATTTCCTACAGCTGCCGAAAGTACTGTGAAACATGAAGGATCACTTGCATTGGTAACCGTAACTTCATAAATACCAGCCAAAAGATCAGAAGCAGATTCACTATCTGATACTAGTGGAGACCATGAATACATCAAATTGTCAATGCCATTATTTTTAATGAGTATTTGGCCATCTTCATTTCCACAAGAAGAGTCTTCAACTTCGCTTACTACATTCGGTATTGTACAGTCTACATTATCACAATCCTCTTCAACAATAATTTGTATTATTGCATCGCAATTATTGGCGTCCGTGGCAGTGACTAGATATGTTCCTCCTTCTAAATCTATTCTCGTAGAACCGCTTTTATTATCACTCCATGCAAACTGCAAATCGCTAGGAATAAGTGTCACTTGGCCATCTGAAAGTCCACAGTTAGCAGCAGATAATTTTTCTATACTTACTTCTGGGCCATCTTCATTTTCAATGAGAATTGTTTTAGATACTCTACAATTGGGATTCATACTGTCTACAACAGTAACAGAATATGAACCTGCAAGCAAATTGTTAATTTGATTAGTGCTTCCTAGATTTGGATCCCAGAGGTAATTGTATGATCCGTTGCCTCCACTCAAAGTAATTTCAATAGACCCATCAGCATTACCACAGCTGGAATTTACGCTTTGATCCGTAATAGTTAAATCATCTGCACAATCTACCGATGTACAGTCATCCTCAATTACTACAAGAGTCTCACTTTCACAATCTGCATTACTATCGCTTACTATAACAATATAAGTACCTGGAGATAAATCACTTCTACGATCTAAGATTTGCTCATCTTCCCATTTATAGGAAAGGTTATCTGGTAGCAAGACAACACTTCCGCCTTCAGAGCAAGTTGCGTTTACGATTTGCATATCAACTTCTGGCATATTTTCATTTGGCACAAACAAGTCAATAGTAATAAAACAATTTGGGTTACTAGCCTCTGTGATAGTCAAATTGTATAATCCATTTTCCAAATTTTCAGCACTATTTGACATACTGACATTTGGAAACCATTGATAAGTATAAAGATTAGAGTCCGTCAAATTCAATTCGATAGCACCATTTTGTTTCCCACAAGATGAACTCGTGATGCTAGAATCTACAGTTGGAATATCGCAATCTTCAGTACAATTGTTTGATATATTTATATTGTCATAATTAACAAAACAGCCATTCCCATCAGTAACTACCAAAAAGTAGTCCCCTTCGGTCAGGTTAACTCTATCTTTAATGTTGCTTTCTCCATTGAGGTCAATCCAATTATAGGTGAAATCATCATCACCACCTGTCACCTCTACTTTTATGGCTCCGCCTTCTCCACAGTTAGCATCTATAATTGCAACATCAACTTGGATTTGTTCTGGTCTTACAACTTCAAAACACGATTCCCCTGCGACACAATTATTAGCATCGCTGACAACTATACAATAATTACCTGGTGCTAGTTCTCCATTAACGAAATTGTCGTTCCCATCAGTTATGAATACTGTTTGTGGTGTCATAAAATCAGAAGAAAGCTGCACAGAAAAATCGACTAGCCCATCACTAGTTCCATCACATGAAGACATCACTACTTCGGGATTACTAATTTCAGCAGCAGGCACATTATCAAGAAGTGTAAATACAAGCTCATTCATACATCCGACATCATTGGTAATAGTAACTATGTATGCACCAGACTCTAAATCAACTCTTGATAGGTCATCTGATCCATCACTCCATAAAGCTTGAACTACTTCTTGACTACTGTCTGTTCTAATGACTACTTCTCCATTTGCTTCACCACAGGTAGGCTGGTTTATAATTTCTACATTTGCCTCAAGAATATTCGACCCTGGCACTTCCACTGTAATCAGATTTGTACAATTTGGTAACTGAGGATCCATGACAGCGATTTGGTAGGAACCCGCTGAAAGGTCATTTCTAGTATTTGCATTCTTATTGTCAACTAACCAAGAGTACATAAAGTCAGATGGAGAAAGTATAACGACTCCATCTGCATTACCACATAATGCTGGCTCAATATCAATATTAGTGGTCAGTGGGCCATCAATGTTTTCGACTACAACATCTATGGTCATAAAGCAATTAAGAGCAGAAACATTTGTAATAATCACCTCATATACTCCGCCAGGCAAGTCTTCTTTGATACTTCCATTATTCAAACTAGTACCCAAATTAGGGGTCCAAGTGTATTCTACATTGTTCGTAGAACCGGCCAATTGAATTTCAGCTTTCCCATCTGCTTGCATACAATTGGCACCTTCAAGTAGCAAATTTTGCACCTGAGGAACTACGCAATCTATACATACTCCAACTTCAGCAATAACAATATTTTGCACAGTTAAACAACCTACTCCGTCTGTAATAGTAACTAAATATTCTCCGTCCGATAAGTCTGTACGATTATTACCACTACCACCATCACTCCAACTGTAATCGTATTCTTCAGGAGAGAATACTGCGATTCCATTTTCATCATCACAATTTTCAGGTTCTGTTTTATCCAAACTAAACTCCACTATACAATCACAGTCATAAACTACAACCTCTGCGCTCTTCATTTCTGTACAGCCATTGGAGTCCTTTATTTCCACACTGTACAGCCCTGAGTGAGTAGATGGCACTGCATTATCAATTGTTACTTTACTATCTGTCGAACTAAATCCATTTGGACCAGACCAGAGATAGTCTACTCCACCAGTTGCTTCAAGAATTATCATCTCATTTTCACAACTTGGCGAATTCGAAATTAAATCTCCATTAATTTTCTTACTAACAACTAAAACAGCATTTGCAATACTCTCACAATCAGCACTGGTTACTTTCACAGTAACATTAAAGGTACCATCTTCTGTAGGTTCAAAATCAAAAGAAGCTGAGTTATTGTTAATATCTTGACCATCTACTGACCAACTAAAATCAGCAGTATTAAAATCTGGATCTGTAGAGGACGCTTCAAAAGATGCTTTTTCACCAAAACAAATTGTTTGTTGAGTTGGAGTTAAATCAATATTAAAAGATCCATTAACACTAATTTTTTGTGTTGCTACCGCTTCATTTCCACAACCATCGGTAACCTTCCAAGTTCGAATAATATTATATGAGCAGCCCTCCTCTTTAGTTTCTTCAAAAGTCATTTGTGGATTAGGATCACAATTATCATAGTAAATGGGAGTTTCGACATCTGGAATTTGATCGCCATTATTAAGATCTACTACCACATCATCGGGTACTAAAATTATGGATGGTGCAATTAGATCTCTCACCTCAACAACTTGAGAAGCTACAGTACTATTACCACAGTTATCTACTGCTATCCATGTTCTAGTCAATCGATAAGACTGTTCACAACCTAACTCCTCTTTAAACTCATCCAGAGAAATTTCAACATTTGGATCACAATCATCCGTCGCTATAACTGAGGTGCCTGCCATATCAGATAATCCACCACAGTGAGTATTTATATCCTCCGGAACAGCAGACATAAAAGGTGGAGTGTCATCACCTACGACAGAGATATTTTGAACTGCAACTGCACTGTTACCACAATCGTCTGTTGCTATCCATGTTCTTTTAATCTCATAAGTGCTATTACATGTTGGATTATCTAATGTACTTTCTTCAATCAATTCAACATCTACATTAGCATCACAATTATCCGTTGCCTGTATTGATGGAGCAGGTGTAGGTGTTGCACCACAGGTAACAGTTTCATCTACTGGAATGCTAGATAAAATTGGTACCGTATTATCCCCGAGCTTAAGTATTTGGGTTGCTATTGCCGTATTTCCGCAATCATCCGTCGCTATCCAAGTACGCACTAATGTATACGCCCCTTCACAGGCACCTGGCTCACTCAATTCCGAAAATTCAATATTCACATCCGAATCACAGTCATCTGTAGCTTGAATATCGGCGAGATTTAAATTTGGGATATTACCACATTCTATGTTTTCGTCTGCAGGAATTCCCGATAGAATTGGTGGTGTTTCATCACCAACTACTGTTATGACTTGAACTGTCTCGGCAGTATTACCACAGTCATCAGTAGCTATCCAAGTTCTTGTAATCTTATAACTATTTGTGCAGCTTATATCAATCTCTGTACTCTCTTCAACAAAGTCGACAATTACATTTGCATCACAGTTGTCTGTTGCTATCAATACTTCAGCTGGTGGTGGAGTTCCTCCACATATAATGGTCTCATCGCTTGGCGCGCCAGATAATATTGGCGCTTGCACATCACCTACATTTAATCGCTGAATTCCTACTGTTGAATTGCCACAGTCATCTGTTGCAATCCAGGTACGCACTAAGGTATATGATCCTGCGCAACTTCCTGGCTCTGTCAATTCTGAAAATTCAAGATCTACATCCGAATCACAATCATCTGTAACCTGAATTTGTTCGAGATCTAAATTCGGAATACTACCACAATCTACATTTTCATCTGTGGGCACTCCTGATAATATTGGAGGTGTATCATCTCCTGTCACTGTTATTACCTGCACAGCTTGTGTAGCATTTCCACAATTATCCGTAGCTATCCAAGTTCTTGTTATCTCATAGCTTATTGTACAGTCTATATTTGACTCTGTACTCTCTTCTATAAACTCGACAATTACATTTGAATCACAGTTATCTGTAGCAGTCAATGTTTCTGCTGGTGCTGGAATTCCTCCACATATTATAGATTCATCGATTGGTGCTCCTGATAATATTGGTGCACTTGTATCTCCTACATTTATGACTTGTATTGATACAGCTGAATTGCCGCAATTATCCGTAGCAATCCATGTACGCTCTAAGACATAATTCCCAGAACATTCACCAGGTATAACTACTTCTATAAATTCTAAATTAACATTACTATCACAGTTATCTGTAACAGAAATTTCATCCTCTGCAGGAACGCTTGGAACTTCATCGCATTCAACATTGACGTTCATTGGAACTCCAGAGATTACAGGGTCAATTTCATCAGCAACACTGATTCTCATTGTGGCTAATGTAGTATTTCCACAGTTATCTGTTGCAGTATAAGTCCTAATGATTATATAGCTATTTGCACAGCTGCCAGGTTCCACCGTTTCAGTTAGGGACACATTAACATTATCATCGCATATATCAGAAGCTGCTGGATCCAAAGGTGGTGGTAAATCTTCACAACTAGCAGTCATATCTGAAATTTCCATTTCGAATACAGGAGATGTAGTATCAACTATAGTGAAAGTAGAATTTGTCTCAGACGTATTACCACACTCATCAATTGCCGTAAATGAAACAACTGTACTTCCTGTCAATCCACACTCGTCAGATAGGGAACTGAAATTATGGCTCCAACTTACATTACCACAGTCATCTGAAGCAGTTGCTTCAGCATTACTTATCAACCATGCCTGTAGTTCATCCATATTACCCTGCCCATCACATTCCACCTCTAAATCTTGAGCTTCATCTAAAATAATAGGACCTTGGGTATCTTCTATTGTAAACATACCATTAGTTACGCTACTGTTTCCACATTCATCCGTAGCTGTAAAAGTTACTGTTACAAATCCCGTCGCTCCGCACTCATCTGAAAATATTCCTGCATTATTACTCCAAGTCACTCCCCCACATATATCACTCGCTGATGCGTCTCCGTTTCTTGATAGCCACGATTGGTAGGCTGCTATATTTCCTGACCCATCACATTCTACTGTCTCATCTACTGCCTCTTCATCTATGCTTGGTGCTGTAGTATCTTCTATTGTAAATGTTGCTTCTGTTACACTGCTGTTTCCACAGTCATCTGTTGCCGTAAAAGTTACTGTTACATAACCCGTCGCTCCGCACTCATCTGAAAATGATCCTGCGTTATTACTCCAAGTCACTCCCCCACATATATCACTCGCTGATGCGTCTCCGTTTCTTGATAGCCACGATTGGTAGGCGGCTATATTTCCTAACCCATCACATTCTACTGTCTCATCTACCGCCTCCGTATCTATGCTTGGTGCTTTAGTGTCTTCTATTGTAAATGTTGCATCTGTCACACTGCTGTTTCCACATTCATCTGTTGCCGTAAAGGTTACTGTTACATAACCCGTCGCTCCGCACTCATCTGAAAATGATCCTGCGTTATTACTCCAAGTCACTCCCCCACATATATCACTCGCTGATGCGTCTCCGTTTCTTGATAGCCACGATTGGTAGGC
>CALFUK010000006.1 GCA_937929945.1 uncultured Saprospiraceae bacterium | reverse complement strand
CGGCGGTGACGAATTTGGTGGAAGTATCGCTTTGACAAAATTCAATAATGTCATGGACGATGGCCATCCTAACGCAGGATCATTTGATTACAGACTGGACTACAATCTGAATGGACCACTCGGCGATAACATCAGATTCAGCCTGGGTGGCTACCTGATGGAAGATGCTGGATATAAAGAATGGGCCAATAAAGATAAAGGTGGTCAGATCAGCGCCAATCTTGACTTCGATGTGTCTGATCGAGTCAAACTTAGGATCTACGGAATCGTAGGCGATAACAGATTCAACAATCTAACTGACACTCCTTTTGACTTAGGCACTGGAGCCTTAGCTGATGGCTGGAAAAACAATAATACCTTCTATCCTGATGCGACGTCGCTCAACTTCGAGTCCACGCTGCGGTCCAGTGTATTTGCCCCCATACAATTCACGACTCCTCTCTTAGATTCTGAGGGTAGAGAAATAAAACAAAATCAAGCGGTCGATAATATAGAATCGGTGCTCGGAGGACTGGCGGGACTATCAGCCGAATTCATGCTGAGTGACAATCTTGTATTGACTCAGAAAATGAGAACGAGCTCTTACAACTGGCGTGACCAGAATGAGATATCACTGACCACCTTTTACAATGTGAATTCTAATATTCTCAGATTGAATGCTAACAGTAATGGTAACATCAGCGACTTCATCAATGAGACCAGACTACAGCTCTCCTTAAAAGGAGCTAAGGCAAGCCATAACCTCAGTTTAGGATTCTATTATAGTGATGCAAAGTATGACAGATTTGGTGGACTGCACTGGTACACTTCTAATGTAGATCCCAGACCGACATACTCTTGGTTTGGCCCTCCAGGAACACCTCCAATCACCAGATTTTCACTATCATCTACGACATCTCACCAAGAGGAAAGTGTGACTGCATTTTTTATTGGAGATGAAATGACCTTTGGCGAAAAGCTCAGTATAAATGCTGGACTCAGATGGGATAGAATGACTGGATTTTTCAATAATGATCCAGGAAAAGTGGGTGGTGTAGACTACAATCCAGCCACGCTAATTGAAAATGAATTGGATTTTTCTAACTACTCAGGCTCTATCGGAGCTAACTATTTACTCAATGAGCGCTCAGCTATCTATGGTAGCTTCGTCAGAGCATTCTCCTTACCATCTGTAGGACTCAATACTCCCCTTCCAGAAAAAGATGAGATCGTGACTAACATAGAAATGGGGCTTAGATTCGGAATTGGAGACTTGGGTATAGACCTTGGTGTATTCAATACTGTCATTGACAATCGGATCGCGACCGTATTTGATCCTAACGCCGCTATGGGGCAGACATTCGTACCCAGACCTGTAGGCACTAACACAGTACAGGGTGCAGAGATGCAGCTGACTTATGCCCCTTCGAGTATCAATGGTTTGTTGATCAGAGGTAGCTTGACACTGCAGAATTCCCAGTATGATGGATTCCAGATAGGACTTGACAATGTAGATGATGACGGAGACGACACCACACCCACTGTCCCTGCAGCAGACCTAGATAATCTCTTTGGCCTCAATCTGGTGACCATTGATCAAGCAACAAATCGATTTGCGATAGATGCAACGGGTAATCGAGTGCAGAATACACCAAATCTGATATACTCAGTGATCGTGGGCTATAACAAGCAGAAATTTGGAATATCTTATGACATGGTACACTATGGCGGAAGATTCGCCACGGCGCTTAACCTGTATGAGGCTGCTGACCTGACAATAGCCAATGCGAATGTTTACTACCGATTCGGACTTGATAATGGTTCTGGATTAAAGTTAGGCATGAGGGTTAAGAATTTATTTGACACCTCTACTGTCCAGCAGCTAGTACTTGGAAGTACGAATGATGACATCCTGATTCAAAAGCAAGCCACGCCTAATTTTGATGGTGTACTTGGCTTTGGTATTGGACAGATTCCAAGAAGGATCTTATTGACTGTCGGATACGATTTCTAAATAAATAAAAAAATAGTTTTTTCATAGTCTGCATCTTCTCTGTAAAGGAGGAGATGCAGTTTTTTTAAATAGCTTTCATAATGTCAAGACACATCCTATCATTCGTACTATTGGCAATACTACTCGGTGCATGCAGCCAGAGGGCTGCCCCAATATCAGAACCGATGGAGAAAGCAGTTCAAGGAGCTCCGCCATCCTTAGACTTGGATCTGGATAATGCAGAAGATAACCTCAAGGCCTTCATCAAAGTAAGAGGCTCACTGACGGAGGGCGAAGAAGTCATCTACTATGCTAGCGGCAAAATCTATGGATTCGTAGCGGGTGAGCGGGACAAGCCCCTGATGGGATTTGAAATGTACAACATCGGCAGAAATATAAAAACCGGAGAAAACGAGTACCAACTGCTGACAAATGAAGTACTGCTATACACTGACCTCAAGACTGGCGAAGTACTTGAGACATACACCAATCCATACACGGGAAAAAAGGTGGATGTACTGCATGTGTGGAACTCACCCGTCAACCAAGAACATAAACTAAATGGCAAGTATGGCCCTTGGGGAGTGAATCATACAAAGCTGGGTGATGATATGATCTGTATGAATGCGGATATCTTCTTAGCCTACCCCTCCCAACTCACCGTAGATGAGTATCCAGAAAATGCACAGTCAGACCTCTACGAAGCAGCAGAGCTATTCCAATTTTTCTTTTCTGAAAAAGACATCAATGACCCCACATTGAACAGTGTGAAGGTAAGCATCAGCTGGACAAGACTTGGACCATGGCTACCATGGCTGGGTATGGCGCAGAGACCCGGCAACATGGTATACCAGGGTGCTGGCTACAAGCTTATGGAAAAAGACTACGACCAAATGCCCGCCGTGCTGAGAGAGTATGTGATGGAGCATGAACCTGTGTATCGACACGCTCCAGAAACCTTCACTAAGCCGAATGAAACCAGCTGGACTTATTACAAAAAGAAAAACCCTAAATAATATCTAACACATAAAGACACTCATCTTTGAAAGCACAAGTCGCCATAACATCATTGATCATCAGTATACTGGCTGCTGCTGGCTGCTACCAAACTACATCTGCCAGCACAGCTGATAGAGATTATAGTGCCGAGGACATCATGCGTCAGGCACATGAGAAGGCAGGATGCGAATTCTGGCGCCGACCACAGTCACTCAGCCTCATCGGTCACGGTATCTTCTACCAAGATCAAGATACCTTCATCCACGAATCACATAAAATGTACAGAGTGTATGATACCGAAAAATCAAATGCGCACAGTGCGAATGGCAAAGTCAGAATCGAATCCTATCGAAATGGAAGGGCCATCATCATGCTCAGCTTTGATGGTGAACACACCTATGACCTAAGTGGCAAACAAGATAAATCAGATGCAGACAAACGATGGGCATCTAACTTTGGCTATGGAGCCATACGTCATGCTCTCGATCCTGGCTATAGCCTTACGCTGATAGGCGAGGATGTAGTACAGCAGCAAAAGACATACACCATAGAAGTCACGGATCCGAATCAAGGCAAAACGAATTTCGACATCACCCAAGATGGCTATGAAATTGTCAAAGTGGCTTTTGATACGCCCCGCGGCTGGCATCACAGAATCTATTCTAACTTTTTTAGCAAGGTAAAATATAGCTGGCATCAGGCTGGCCTTGTAGAGTTATACTACAATGACAAAAAAACGAATGAAATCATCTGGACAGACTTCGATGTCAATGAAGACCTTCCCGATGAGCTATTCATCTTATAATTTCAGACATAAAATCAAATTGATTATGAAACATCTATTTTTTATCATCACAATCTGCTTGAGCTATCACTACTCAGCTGAAGCGCAAGAAGTAGTACTCAGTGGTCATGATGCCATCATCGCTAGAATGAAAGCCACCTGCGGCACGACTGAAGAAGGCAAGGCAAGGTACGGCATGTTCGAAGGTAGAGCCTACAGCCGAGTCCCTGGAGAGAAAGACAAACACTTATTTAATGTACTCGGCATCAATGTCAGGCATTGCTCTAAGGTGGATGATGAGATCAGAGGTATGGGATTCAGAAGCGTGGGCAGAGAGATCATGATGTACCTCGATCCAGAGACGAATGAGATCCTGGATGTATGGACTAATCCCTGGTCAGGGGAAGAAGTGGAAGTCCTCCATGTCGCTAATGACCCTGTCAATATGCGAGGCTACCGATATCAAAAAGATAAAGAGGGCAATGATGTACCAGCAATGAAGCTGCGCCAGTATGGAGACCGGACTTTCTCCGCTGATGAGATCCCCCTCTTCTATGACAATCCACTCGGTAGTGACTATCAGGTATACGTAGGCGGTGCATATCACGCCATGGAAATATTCAATTCGAGCTACTACAGCGATAAAATGCTCGATGCCTCTGTCAAAGATCTCGGCCACTCTAACATTGCCTGGACCAGAGTCGCTCAGTGGCTGCCCTGGATGCAGATGGGCTCTAAGTCTGGTATTATGATCTTTAATGCGACAGGATTCAGCACCTGTGAAAAATCAGAAATTTGGCCTCGACTGCAAGAAATCTTAGACGAAACATATCCGCTGTACAAAACACCACCGCCGCTAGATGATGACCGAGCGAATGAGACCAGCTGGACCGTCTTTAAAAAATACATGCAAGATAAGACGCCTAAAAAAGTACGCGGCAGCCATTAAGAACAGCCACCATGACATATACGAACAGAAGATTGACACTGCACAAACGGCCACAAGGTCTAATCAAAGAAGACGACCTGATGCTGGAAGAAGCAGCAGTACCAGAGCTGAAGGAAGGAGAATTTCTGATCAAGACCCAGTACTTATCTCTGGCCCCCGTCATGAAGTTCTACATGATCAATGGTGCAGGTATCGAGGCGCCTCTAGGCATCGGTGACACCATGAGAGGCAGAGGCGTGGGAGAGGTCATCCAGAGTAAAAATAGCAACTATCAGCCTGGCGATATTGTGCAGGGCAAATTTGGCTGGCAAGAATATGTCACCTCCAAAGGCACTGCCGATGATATGATGTATCAAGTCACTACGCAAGGCCTCTCCTCATCCACAGCCCTGGGTGTACTGGGTATCACGGGCTATACCTCCTACTTCGGCCTTTATGACGTGGGAGAATTAAAAGCAGGTGACCAAGTACTGGTGTCCGCTGCAGCTGGCGGTGTCGGATGTACGCTGGGCCAGCTGGCTACCGCAAAGGGAGCTACTGCCGTCGGCCTGACCAGTACAGACGAAAAATGTAAAATCCTGATAGAAAAGCTGGGTTATCGAGCAGCCATCAACTATAAGACAGAAAATGTAGCGGATCGAATTGCGGCCTTATTTCCGCAGGGTATTGATGTATTTTTTGATAATGTGGGTGGAGAAATTTTGGATACTGCCCTGGGGCATCTGAATAAGTATGCGCGCGTAGTGATGTGTGGCCGCATATCTACGTACACAGATTCGCTGGCAGAGCAGACGTACCGGCTTAAGAACTGGCACAAGATAGGCGTCGCTCGAGGCAGCATGAAAGCATTTTTCATCTATGACTATGAGCCGCGCTTCGGTGAGGCTAAAGAGCAAATGATAGAATGGATCAAGACTGGAAAATTGAATTATCATGAAGATGTGCTGGAAGGTTTAGAAAAGATGCCTGAAGCACTGAACAGACTCTTCCAAGGAAAAAATATAGGCAAACAGTTAGTCAAGATATAAAGATTGTAAACTCAATAATGCATCACTGAATCATAACATACAAGATGAAGTATAAAAATAGAAAGACAAAGCGATATCAATTCCTAATTTGCCTAGCTGCCCTCAGCATCATAAGCTGCAGTACGGTGAAAAAAGATAACATGACACAGACCAAAAGCACCGCCAGCCCTGCGGAGCAAGGCGTGCTCTTCAAACGTAGTAATTTAGTGGTCTCTGATATGGATAGATCATTGAAAATATACAGAGACATATTGGGCTTCAGCTTGAATAGTCCCATAGAAGTATCTGGTGAGGACTCCTACTCCTACCCCGTATTTAAAATACCCAAAGAAGCTAAGATCAGATTCGTCACCATGGATACAAAGACACAGGTCAGGACGATGGCTCTGACTGAAGTCACTGGCTATGAGCTACCTAAACCTTCCATTCCGCTGATGAGCGCTCTCGTGATAAAAGTAGATGACATCGTAGCCACCATGAAAAAAATCACGGCTCTTGGACTGGAGACAACAGCACTGAAAGCCGTACCAGGAGATTCATACAACTACAAGGAGCAGGCATTCATTGATTTTGATGGGCACCTGATCGTCATTTATGAGCTTTATTGAACCCGAGATTAAATGCATGCTATGAGCCAGTTCGCCATCCATCTGCAAGTCATCAGATTGGTCATCCTTGCCGTTTATATTTGCACCGCCTCTGCCCTATCTGCGCAGCAAGATTCCATCAGCTACTTCCAAGACTGCAGCACCTGTCCAGAGATGGCAGTGATACCAGCAGGTAGCGCCACACTGGGCTCCCACCCTCAAGAGATAGACCGTTTCAGTGCAGAGCGAGACCTTACAGAAGTGACAATATCATCCCCTTACGCCATGTCTAAGACTGAAGTGACGCTGGCTCAGTACAGACGCTTTATGTCAGAGACGCAACACGTATCGCAGCCGCAGATAAGGGATGGAGCTCCGCGCATAGGCTGCAATTATTATGATGGTAAGAGCTACGGCTACATCCATGACCATAGCTGGCAGAATCCTGGGTATCCACAGCGAGAAGATGCCCCAGTGGTCTGCGTCAGCTGGAGTGATGCCACAGCCTACGCTAAATGGCTCTGTCAGAAGACAGGTAAAAACTACCGCATTCCCTCCTCTGTAGAATTCGAATATGCCTCCCGAGCTGGTAGTCAATCTACCTGGTACTGGGGTAATAAATCTGCAGACGCCTGCGAATATGCCAATGTAGCGGACAGGAGCTTGAGTAAGGTATATCCTAACCGTCCCACCTTCAATTGTGATGACGGATATGTCTATACTGCTAGTGTGGCCCAATTCAAAGCGAATGCATATGGCCTGTATGATATGATCGGCAATGCCTGGGAATGGACTGATGACTGCTTTCGTATGGATCTGACAGATGCTCCTACTAACGGATCAGCCTGGCTGGAAGAAGCCGAAGATGGAGACTGTATGATGCGCACGCCCAAAGGAGGTAGCTGGATCAGCGGCATAGGCTGGAGTCGAGCTGCCGTCAGATCAAGAGATCATGCACACTACAAAAGTTTTATGCTGGGCTTTAGGGTGGCGGCGGATATAGAATAGTCATGCCAACTCATAGATCTCTACTATAGAAAACGAAGACACTTATAAAATGATGACACGTAAGAATTAGCCCAAATAGATATTTAAGGCACCCATGGGGATAATTAAACTTAGCTATGTACCTATAGGCATTTATTGCTAAAACATAAAAGATGAAACATCATATACCTCAAGGCATTTCGGATGGCTCCTTAGTCGGTCACCTCCATACAGTCACCCTGTGTACAGTGAAGATGGAAGAGTACAGACACTTCTATGGGGAGATCATGCAGATGATTGTGGATGGTCCGATCAGCCAGACAGGGGAAGAGATCGCAAGGCAAAAACAACGATGGCAAATACCTCATGACTTAGACTATGAGTTATATCACATCTATCGCCCAGCGGTGCCAAGCCTACTTCACCTGCGCGTGCTGCATCTGAAATCACCGACACCATCCATACACCAGAGCTACAGCTCCTACGAGCTGGGATCGTTCTCTCTGGGATTCCCCACTTCGGATGCTGATCGCTTCCACGAGCGTATGGAAGCCTACCAAGTGAAGGCCATGGCTCCCATGCAGGTAGGCGACATCATCAGGGCTGATGGTGTTCCGGGCCAATACATCGAGACCATATATCAGGGGCCTGACTACCTCCACTGTGTCGGCATAGAGCGGGTGAACATATCACAGCTGGCTCCTTGCGATCCCCATAGCATCTTTTGTGGACCTGGTTACTCCGCTCTGGTCTCGCGCAATGCAGAGTCAGAGATCGTCTTCTATACAAAAGTCTTAGACCACTATACACAGCTGGATGCGGTGTGGGAGGCATCAGAAGGCTCTGCACTCGGTGTAGCAGCAGGAGTGCCCTTCAGATTCACCAGCTTCTACGCGCAGCAGGCAGAACAGAATCACATCATCATGCTCGAATTTCAAGATGGCAATGAGATAGACACTGGCGTACAGAGCTGCTTACCGAATCAGGGTCTGGGCATGTACAGCTTCTACACCCGAAGCTTAGATGAGCTGATGCAGCGCGCCGCGAAGCATGAATGTAAAATCTTATCGGGACCGACCACCATCACTGACCCCATCATAGGTCATGGCAGAGTCGCCACGCTGGAAGCACCCAGTGGCATGTATATAGAAATCATGGAATCCTTAGCTATTTAACTAACAACCAAACCTTACTCAGCACCAAATCTCTTGCAATATGTTAGACCCCATTTTAGAAATATTTACCTCTATCCTCTGCGGTACCTTAGACAATCAGCAACAGGTGAATGATGAAATAGCAGCAGGCAAGCAGATACACCCCTACGCCAAACACGTCACTGCCATCTGCGATCACAAGATCATCAATAGGCCAGCGGATCACGACGGCCTCTACATCTTGGAAGAGAGCTACTACATCTATCCAGGGAAAGAGATGGAGCTAAAGCCTCTCTTGTTCTACATGCGCTCGGATGGTGTATCCAAAGCCTTGCTTAATTCTGTGCAGATACCTACACAGTTCGAAAAAGCTGAGGTCACTAATGCGAATGAAGAGTTAATCTTCGATTTCCATGAGTTAGAATTGAGAAATTTCGGGACGGCCGAATACCATTACCATGAAGATGAAAATTGTTTTAAAGTAAACCATACCGCAGATATGGGCGATGGGCTAACCTTCCAGTTAATCGAGACCCTCAGTCCAGAGGGATTGGATGTAATGGAGCTGGTGCATAAGCATGGGGTGAAACTCACACCATACGATACGCCGATTCTCTATCGAAGGATGAAGAGTTAGATTAACCGATATTTTGTACCTACGGCACAAATAATTGCTACCGAGATTTTGCTACCGAGATTTCGTACCTACGGGACGAATGTTTCGTCCTGTAAGGACGTCATATCGGTAGCTAATATTTCTAGGTCACGTGCTGTGCCGTAGGTACAGGATATCAAATCGTCAGAGTTCTACCGAGATTTTGTACCTACGGCACAAATCATTGCTACCGAGATGTTGCTGCCGAGATTTCGTATCTACGGTCACGATCTGAGATTTGAATAGAGCCATTTTTAT
>CALFUK010000005.1 GCA_937929945.1 uncultured Saprospiraceae bacterium | reverse complement strand
CCTGCTCTGGTCACTGATGCAGATGATGAATAAGGATTGGGATCAGGAGTCCTTCACTGGGAAGTCTGTCATATCACTATTTAAGATACCTCTTTTGTTTTTCTTGTGCTTTCTCATATTTATTGTCGTGATCTTGCCCAGGATGGAAGGTTGATCAGAGACCTTCCAGTTACTGATATCTGCTTCTCATTAGTTCTATTGAAAAATAGGTAACCCCCGTTTACAGTGAGATGCTAAAGCGATGCACGCCCGGTTGATACTTCTTTTTAATCAGACTCTCTACCGTCTTGAAGTGGCTCTCATTAGCGACGAAATCGACGTCGCTGATGTCGACGATGAGGATAGGAAAGGAGAGGATATTGCGAAAATATTCGAAATAAGAGTTTTGGATATTCTGCAGGTATTCCACGGTGATGTCCTGCTCATAGGCGCGACCTCTGCTGTGGATGAGCTGCTTTAGCTCTGGTATGCCTCTGTGGAAATAGACGATGATATCTGGCTGAGGGATGGCACTATTGAAGACATTGAAGATCTTATTAAACATGCGGTACTCTTCCTCTGTCAGGTTTTTGCGGGAGAAGAGCAGTGACTTGATGAATGAGTAGTCCGCTACGGTAAATGTAGTGAAGAGATCTTGGCTGACTAAGTGACGCTGGAGCTGCTTCTGCCGCTCTGTAAGAAAGAAAAGCTCTACAGTGAAAGCATATCGCTCAGGATTCTCATAAAAGAAAGGGAGGAAGGGGTTGTCTTCGAAGTCTTCCAAGATGACTTTACAGCCATAGTGGTCACCGAGCTTCTTACAGAATGAGGTCTTGCCCGATCCGATATTACCTTCTATGACGATGTAGTTATATGGGAAAGGGTTATTTTCCAATGATTCTCACAGCTGATTGGTCTGAGCTGGAAAGATATAATTCTTCGATGGTCTTTTGTAAGATCGGATGGAGAAACGTATGATTAATTTCTTTCATGGGTGCCAGAACGAAATTGCGCTCCTGTATGTAAGGATGCGGTACAGTGAGTTTGATGGTGCTGACCGTTTTTTGATCGATGAAGAGGATGTCAATGTCTATGATGCGATCTCCCCATTTCACGGTCCGCTGCCTGCCCATCACAAACTCTATTTTCTCTATCGCGGATAGTATTTTAGCGGGGTTTAGGTATGATTCTGCGACGATGACATTATTCACGAAAGGAGCCTGCTCTTTGACACCCCAAGGCTCGGTCTCATAATCTGATGACCTCTGATGGATGGTCCCGATGTATTGGCTGATGTATTGTTCAGCTTTGCGTAGATTATCTCTTTTGGGGTCGTGATTGGACCCCAGTCCTAAGTAGATATTTGCCAATCGATTGTTTTTATTTGCCTATGGCCGTCAAGTATTTGGTTAATTCCTTTTTCACGATGGGGAATAGTAAGAACAAAGCAATCATATTGGGGAACACCAGAGCTAAAATCATCGCATCTGAAAAGCCCCATACAGCACTCATGTCTCCTGCAGCGCCGATCACGACGAACGCTAAAAACAAGAACTTATAACTTAAGTCCGCTACCTTGCCCTTCCCGAATAGAAACATCCATGACTGAAGTCCGTAGTATGACCACGAGATCATAGTGGATACGGCAAAAAGCACCACTGCAATCGTCAAAAATGGTCCAGCAAAAGGAATATACTCTCCGAAAGCACGAGAAGTGATGCCAGCACCTTCTAATGACTCACCGCCTATGATGACTGCTCCTGAACCATCACCTCCGTATAAGAATTCTGACTGACCCGTGTTAAATATGATAATCACCAAAGCAGTCATCGTACAAATGACGACAGTATCAATAAACGGTTCTAAAAGCGCCACAAGTCCCTCTGAAGCTGCGTATTTCGTCTTCACGGCTGAGTGAGCAATGGAGGCTGAGCCCGCGCCCGCTTCGTTAGAGAAAGCCGCTCTCTGAAATCCGACAATGAGCACCCCAAAAAGCCCTCCTAATCCAGCCTGTGGATTAAACGCTTGGGTGAATATCTGTCCAAATGCATCGTCAACCAAAGTAAAATTCGAAAGAATAATATACAAGCAGGCAATGATGTACATCACAGCCATAAAAGGCACGACCTTCTCTGTCACAGAGGCGATACGCTTTATTCCACCGATGATGATGATACCAACGAAAAACATCAAGATCAAACCGATAACAGTCCTGGCACTGCCGCCTGTCATATTAAACGAGGAAGCTAATTCTTGTGCGGCTTGATTAGACTGTGCCGCATTACCGCCTCCAAAGGAAGCTCCGACACACAGTATGGCGAATATGACGGCTAAGAACTTGCCCAGCCCGGCCATACCTCTTTCATGCAGTCCTTTAGTCATGTAGTACATCGGCCCACCGTACACGGTGCCATCTTCTCCTACATCTCGATACTTGACACCGAGCGTACACTCCACAAACTTGGTGGACATGCCGATCAGTCCACAGAGGATCATCCAGAAGGTAGCCCCGGGGCCTCCTAAGGCAATGGCCATTGCTACACCTGCGATATTACCATTACCCACCGTACCTGATACGGCTGTGGCTAAGGCTTGGAAGTGACTGACTTCTCCGTCTTTACTTTCATCACGTATTGTATCTACGATGTCTCCGCCTTCTACATTGACATTGACTTTTTCGTGGGCTGAGTGGCCTTCTACATCATCATATTTACCTCTCACGACATTGATCGCCAAGGGAAATTTTCTGACATTGATGAATCCGAAGTATAAAGTAAAGAATAGTGCACCTACGACAAGTAAAATGATGATCGTAGGTATACCCTGTCCAAATAAGGCCTCGCTACCAGGAAAGATATGGAGTACAATGTTGCCCCATGCATCAGCAATTGGGGTGAACCACTCATTAATTCTCTCATCTAAGCCCTGGGCCATAACAGCATGAGCTACGAATACCATTGACAAGGTGTATAAGACTTTTTTCATCAGTTTTTTCAGCTTTATTGGCGAGTCAAGGTAATGAATATATTGGAAATGCTCAGAGCGTCGATTATGAATTGAAATCACTATATTTCGTGATTAGCTTCGAGGGTCGGCTAGTAGAATGACCCACTCCATGAGTCTATCAATACAGTTTTTATCTTATCTGCGCTCTTGGCATTTTCATCCGTCCATTATCACAATTGCCCGAAAAATAATTCTGAGGCAATTAAATATTACTTAATATTGTAATATGTTTATTTTTTTGAATCAATACATCAAGCTTTCGAGCGTCGTCCTTCTTATGTCCATATGGATCGGGTGTCAGACAGATGCTGAGAGTCCAGGTGATTCTGAGGAGAAGAGGCTGGAAGTCATCGTAGAGCATAGTGCAGGTGACGAGTATATCTCCGAGCGGGAAGAAGGGGCAGCATCCCGATATATGCCATATCCGTTCAATATGGCTTATATCAGAGGCTATGAGTCAGAACGGACTCAGTGCATCGTCCTTAGCCAGCAGCTCAGCAAAAGGCGTCGCTTAGAAGTCACTCCCATCGCTTTATTCAGCATGACGGAGTACGGAGAACTAAATAATTATATCATTGTTATTCCCAAAGATGAGGACTTACAGTCCATTCCAGTGCATAATTTTTCAGATTTGACCACTAAGTATGTGTCGATTAAGAATATTATAGACAATTGGATGTTAGATAGATGTGGATTTAATTGCAGCAGGAAAGAAGGGTGGGGAGGCGAGTCTGCTGGACTTAAGGCAATCGAAAATCTTAAAGCGAGCCAACCGTAAAATGTCAAAACGTACCATAAGTATGATACCACAAAGGATGATGAGCTATAATTATTTTCTGACAAAGAGATTATCCGTCCATATCACCTTATGAAGTTTTGTACGCTCACAGATAAGCTAAAAAAAGTGTCTCAGAAATCTGGTCAAAGTTCAGCTCTCATCAGCCAATCGATACATGTCGAAGCTGGCACATCTTATGTCTTATTTGACCAAGTGAGGGCTTTTCAGGAAGAGTGGGAAGCGACCTGTCCGCCGAATATTTTCTTTTCCACTTCTTTTTTAGAATTGATAGAGCATGATCCTCCAGCAGGTATCAAGCCATTCTATGCCTTGATCAGGCGAGAGGACAAAATCATAGCTGCACTCAGCCTCCAGCTCAAGACCATCGATCTGGCTGAGAGCATGAATCTGGATGCTGGTGCGAATCAGATGACTTTGGCACAGAAGCTCAGCCAAAAAATCAAGAAAGCTGCCGTGAAGGTTGCTAAGTTCAATACTTTGATCTGTGGTAATGTGCTGCTGACTGGGGAGTATGGCTTTTGCTTTGCTGATAAGACCATGCTGTATGCAGACCAATTTCAACTGGTAGAGACAGTCTTGGACAGCATCATAATCGTGCTGCCTGACTATGGCTATAAGGCTGGACCCATCTTGATGAAGGACTACTACAAGGACAAAGAATTCTCCATCAACGATAATATAAATAGCCAGTTCACTGAGTTTGCAGTACAGCCCAATATGATATTCCAACTGAAGGATGAGTGGAAAAATTTCGAAGACTACAAAGCTGTACTAAAATCAAAATACCGCGTCCGCGTGAAGCGAGCTGTCAAGAAGCTGGGTGAGGTAGAGAAGCGCGAGTTGAATCTGGAAGACATCATCGAGCATAATCAGCGTATCTATGATCTATACAGGGAGACGGCCAATGAAGCAGATTTTAATCTTTTCATTCTGCCACTGCACTACTTCACTAATCTGAAGAAATACCTCAAGGAGAAAATCAAGATCGTCGCCTACTTCTTAGAGGGCGAGATGATCGGCTACTATACCATACTGTTCAACTCCGAATATATGGAAGCTCACTATCTGGGCTATGACAAATCTAAAAATGCAGCGCGTCAGATCTATCTTAACATGCTCTTTGATCTGGTGAAAGAAGGGATAGATCATCAGGTAGGTACCATCCAGTTCGCGCGTACGGCTCTGGAGATTAAGAGCTCTGTAGGAGCTGTGCCCTACGATATGCTCTGCTACCTGAAGCATTCTAAGAAGAGCCTGAATGCCCTGGCTCCCCGCTTGTTATCCTTCATGGTACCGGATGAATCATGGCAGCCACGTAGCCCTTTCAAATAATCCTTTTTAAAATTTTCTTTTTTAGCCGTTCATGATCTCATGGGAGCTGCGTCTTATTTGAGTGATTTAATCATCTAATCTTCTCTCTATGATGCACATTCACTCAGGTATTTTCAAAACGATAAGAAGCTGCTTTGGCTTACTGATCATCCTAACAGGATTACTGTCTTGCTGTCCTGAGTACGAACCATCCTTCGAGCATGTATCCATTTGTGCTTCTGATTTTTCTGACATGACGCGTCGACCCATATGCAGCATCCCGCAGAATGAACTGAGTGCAGATAGCCCATTCATAGCTATGTCGGCTACGCTATATGGACTCGATGCACGGGAAGAAGAGATCACCTACAGGCTGTATCGACAGCTTGCTGGTGGGCTGATCCTCTTAGGAGAATGGCAAGACTTGACCGAAAATTTGGGGAGATCGGGTGGGACGGAAACCTGCGAATTCTACACAGGCTACAGTTGGGAAAAAGGAGTGGATGATTGGATCACGGGTAGGTATCGAGCTGAGATGGAGATCCTGTATGATGAGATGCTACCAGCTCTTGTGGTGTTCAGAGACTTCATTATCATAGAATAATCGCGCTAAAAATCGGTAGATTAGCCGATGTGATACGGCGGCTCTACATGATGGTCTTTGGTGCGATTCTGCTCGCATCCGCTGCAGGGTCTGCTCAGGCCTATCTTCCTGAGCGAAGCCTTGGCTTACTGCAAGACAGTCTCTCAGGTGATCTAAATCTGCGTATCGACGCACACTCTTTTCTAAAGAATAATGAATACTTCAGTCCCTTGACTCAGGGCTTCACTGGTATCGGGGTGATCTTTCAGCCCAAGCTGGCCTACCAAGTGGACGCTCAGACCAGCATACACATGGGGTATCACTTTCTCAAATTTTCTGGGTTGAATCAGATCAGTGAGGCCATACCACTTTTCCGAATAGAACATCAATTCTCACCTTCCGTCAGCTTGGTGATGGGACAGATCTACAGCGGCCTCCATCACGATTTGGAGGAGCCCCACTATCGTGTAGATCGGGATTATCAAAACAATGTGGAGTACGGGGTCCAGCTATTCTTTGATCAGGAGTGGATTCATGTGGATAGCTGGGTGCATTGGGCCCAGTTCATACAGCGCAATGATCCTTTCCCAGAGAGTATCTATGCCGGGCAAAACTATGACCTGCGGATCTGGCAAGGTGCAAGGTTTGGACTTTTTGCTCAGGCAGAAGTGCTGATCTCTCACCAAGGGGGGCAGATTGACCGACCTTCTGACATTGACCGTACCCTGATGAACGGGATGATGGGCATCACACCGAGCTGGCTCATAGCTAAAGATCAGAGCGTATCCCTTCAGTGCCAATACTATATATCCCGAGTGAATAAGCAAGTGTCAGACATGAATTCTAATCTGTATTATCCCTTTGATAGGGGTCAGGGGCTACTCATAAGAGGGAGATATGATGCTACATATTTATCAGCATCCATCGCCTACTGGCAGGCAGAAGAGTACATCTCATCTATTGGAGAAAGTCTTTTCGCTTCTGTTTCTGATTTTGATCAGAGCATTCAGCAGCCAGCTCGGAGTCTGCTGCACAGCAGGCTGAGCTATGACAGGAACGTTTCGCCCCATCTATCCTTACTGATGCAAGCTAATGCATACTATGACCTTGATGCTGCGCATCTGGACTACAGTGTTCAGCTCTCGCTCAGAGTAGCCTTTGATCTATTGGTAAAAAAGTATTGATTATTTAAAAATCTTTATATTCAGAGCACAAAACGCAGACCACATGAATGAATACAAGCAAATTCCTATGTCATATTATATCATAGCTGTCATTGGATTACTCTGGAATCTGATGGGTTTTTTCTCCTTCTACGTAGAATATACTTATTGGTCTCAGCCTGACTCCAGAGCTGATCTGAAGCCTGAGATGGCTGCTATGTATGACTACAGTCCTGGATGGCTTTACATCATCTTTGCAGTCGCGCTGATCACGGGTGTGCTTGGCTGCTTGGCTTTACTTATGAAGAAGGCCTGGGCAGTCCCTGTATTTATGATATCGCTCACCAGCGTGATCATCCAGATGGGTTATTTCTTAGGGACATCTGGGGTGCTGAGTATCGTCGGCCCTTCTGCTGTGATCATGCCAATCATCGTGATCTGTATCGCGGCATATCTCCTATACTATTCCAGGAGTAGTCGAGCAAAAGGATGGATATCTTAATCTGATCTGGCTCTTCGGGTATCTATAATTACCAGCAAATTCGTTGAGTAACATGAATGTTTAGTTGGACGAAGCCTTTCTATCTATAAAGACTTTTGTGATCTATTTACAAAATGAAGTAGGGGTATTCCTTATGTTCACGTTATAGTGGCGTCAAGCATAATCATTTAATAAGCATCACACAATTCTATTGCTATGAAATACTGTACACTCGTACTGCTCGTATTGAGTTTTTTTTCTACGATAGCTCAGCAACTGCCTAATACGTCCACATTCATAAAAATAGATCAATTCGGCTATCTACCAGGAGCTAAGAAAGTAGCAGTAATCTCTGATCCCATGATTGGATATAATGCTGGCTTAGCGTACTCAGCTGGTGCGACTTATGAGGTCAGAAGATGGTCTGATAGCGCCACTGTGTACTCTGGATCCACCGTGCTCTGGAATAATGGTAATACACACAATCAATCTGGTGATCGTGGCTGGTGGTTTGATTTTTCAGCTGTGAATACAGCAGGAGACTATTACATATATGATACGCAAAATCAGCTTAGATCACACCGCTTTCAGATCAGTCCAGACATATACAGTCAAGTGCTTAAAGCGGCTGGGCGTATGTTTTATTATAATCGCTCGAATATAGCAAAAGAAGCTATTTATGCTGGTGCTGACTGGACTGATGATATCTCCTTTGAGCAGGATATTGCCACCCGATTTGTCTTAGATAAAAATAACGCTTCACTGGAGAAGGATCTTAGAGGAGGCTGGTATGATGCTGGAGATTATAATAAGTATGTCACCTTTACGGATGTCGTCATACATGACCTATTGTGGGCTTACCAAAACCACCCCAGTATTTTCACTGATAATTGGAATATACCAGAATCTGGTAACGGGATTCCAGATATCATCGATGAAATCAAGTGGGAGTTAGACTGGCTGCTCAAGATGAATAATGCAGATGGCTCGACTCACATCAAAATGGGCAGCCAAAACTATCAAGATAATGGTCTGGTACCTGCCAGTGCAAATGCCCAGCAGCGCTATTATGGTCCCACTTGCACAGCAGCGGAGATTAGTGTCGCTGGTGTCTTCGCTCATGCTGCGGAGGTTTTTTCTGCGTTCCCTTCCATGGTGACATATGCGGCGACCTTGGAGGCAAGAGCTCAGACGACGTGGGACTATGTCATTCCTAAGCTCGACGCAGGAGCATATGATATAGCTTGTGACAACGGTGAGATTGTCGCTGGTGATGCAGACTGGACCGCCAAGCTACAAGATGATGCCGCTATAGTGGCCGCTGTACACTTGTATGGACTGACTAATCAAAATAGCTATCTCAGCTACGTCCTTCAGCATATGAATGACACAGAGCAGCTCGGTTTCGGCTATTGGAATGAATATACGCGATCACTGAATGAAGCCTTACTACACTTTACCACACTGTCAGGCGTAACGAGCCAGCAGCGCAGCCAGATCAGGAGTAGCTTTCAGAATCACATATCTAATCAAGAGCCTTATGGAGAAAGTACTGTGGATCTATATTTGGCATCCATGCCTACACAAGCTTACCATTGGGGTAGTAATCAGATTAAGGCTTCCTTTGGTGTGGCTAACTTACTAGTAGATAAGTATGATATTCAGGCTGGAAATTCACAGACTTATATCAATAAGGCAGCTGATCACCTACATTATATGCATGGGATCAATCCACTGGGCATCGTTTATCTATCTAATATGGAGGATTTCGGTGCAGAGCAGAGTGTCAATCAATTATATCATGATTGGTTTGCAGATGGAACTCCCTGGGACCATGCTCTGACATCGACCTATGGACCAGCACCAGGCTATGTACCAGGCGGACCCCATGGGTCGACTACAGTACAGCTCTCGCCACCGGCCAATCAGCCTGCTATGAAGAGTTATCTAGATTTCAATACGTCGAACATTACGAATCCGTCTTGGGAAATATCTGAACCAGCGATTTATTATCAGTCATCTTACCTTAGGCTGCTTGCAGCTTTCAGTACAGCGGCATCGTCATCATGTCCTGCTACTGGGACAGCCTGTGATGATGGAAATGCTGATACCGACAGTGACCAAGAGACTGGTACCTGCCTGTGCGTCGGTACACCGACTGTGGTCAGCGACTGCCTTCAGATAGACAATGGAGACTTTACGACAGGTCTTAGTCCCTGGTTTGCTTGGGCTGCTACACCACAGGTGACTGGTGGTAGGGCAGAGATTACAGCCATTCAGCAAGGTGCTGCAGAGTGGGAGGCTGGTTTTGGACAGGATAATCTGAGCCTGGAGCAAGGCGAGATATATGAGTTATCCTTCTCAGCCTCAGCTGCTGCTAATCGGAATATCTTCATCAAAATAGGTATCCCCGATGGAAATAATACCACCTTCCATTATGAGCAGGTATTTCTCTATACGACAACGAGTAGCTACACCATCACCCTGGATATGACTAGCCCTTCTACGACGAATGGATCGGTGTATTTTTTCTTTGGTCATGATGACACTGATTTCTACTTGGATGATATAATCATAGAGAGATTGGGCTGTACAGCTGACTGTCCGCAGACGCTGCATGTGGATAATCCACTGGATAAGATACTCTATCAAGCGGCCCAAAGAATAACTTCGGATGCGACACTGCTGACTCAGGAAGAGTTACAGCTGCGAGCTGGTCTTGATATTACCTTAGAAGAAGACTTTGAAGTGCAGCTTGGAGCCATTTTTTCGGCGGAGATACAGGATTGCCTGTGATGAGTAGCTGCTAATCGATTTGTTATCTGTTTTTAGGATAGAGAATGAAGGGATGCACTTATTGCTCAGCAAAGCCCACAAGAATAGTTATACTGATAGAGCAAATAGACATCTTCTATACTGTACACATCACTGATCGGTAGTGTGCTGGGCATTTCTTCAATGACAAATTTTTTCGAATCATGCTGCGACTGCTGGCAGTAGAAACCTATGCCAAAGAGCAGCAGGATGCAGGCAGCAGTAGAGACCATGCTGAAGCGCTTGTAGCGGCGGGACTTACGTCGGTGTACGTCCACTTCTATTTTGGCGTCCAGCCGCTCCCACAGCTTGTCATCTACAGGGATGTCTTTGGAGACTTCTGCTTGCGCCAGTATCTCTTCGAGTTCGGCAGAAGATAGGGGCTGATTATCCTGATTGACTAACATTTATTTCGTAATTTTTTTTTATCAAGCTCTGCATCCTCTTTTTTGCTAAGATGAGCTGCGATTTTGATGTGTTGATGCTGATGTCTAAGATCTCAGCGATTTCTCTGTGTTTATATCCTTCGATCACATACAGGTTAAACACGGTCCTGTATCCTGTCGGTAGCTTATCCATGACTTTCAGTAAGTCCTCATAGGCCAATCTATCTTCTACGGTCACGGTGGATCCGATATCGATGTTATTGATCTCCACCTGCATTTTAAAGTTATTTTGCTTTCGTAGACTCATCAGGCACTCATTCACGATGATCCGCCTCATCCAGCCTTCAAAACTGCCACCTCCACTGTACTGATCTATTTTGGTCAGTATCTTGTGAAAACCCTGGATGAGAGCATCCTCAGCATCCTCAGTATGCCTCATGTAGCGCTTACAGATGCTGAGGAAGAGTGGTGCATATTTTACATACAGTTCTTTCTGAGCTTCTCTGTTTCTCTTTTTACACTTCGATATGAGTTGGGCAATATCCATTTGTCATACAGGGTCTTACATCTACCTGATGGTATAATATATGATTTTGGTGTGTCATCAAGGAAAGAAAGTATAATTTTACCGCACTTAAACTAAATATTGAACATATGCAGCTTAATAATGGTGAATACTCATTTCCTGGAGGTATCTCTGCTTTGTCCCTGTGTGAGAAGTATGGCTGCCCTCTGTACGTCTATGATTATGATACAATCAAAAGGCAATTCGAACGATTGACTGGTGCTTTTGACGTGAAATCTCTTAAAATCAATTACGCATGTAAAGCACTGAGTAACATCAATATCTTAAAGCTGTTTAAACAGATGGGCTCTGGCTTGGACACCGTCTCTATACAGGAAGTAAGGCTGGGCCTCATGGCTGGCTTCAGCCCTAATGACATCATCTACACGCCTAATTGCGTATCAATTGATGAAATATCCGCTGCTGTCAAGCTGGGTGTGAGAATCAACATTGACAACATCTCCATCCTGGAGCAGTTTGGTCAGTTGCATCCTGAATATCCGATCTGCATCAGGATCAATCCGCACATTATGGCTGGAGGCAATTCTAAAATTTCAGTCGGACACATTGACTCCAAGTTTGGTATCTCTTTTCATCAGATGCCGCATGTGCTCAGACTGGTGGAGACCATGGGGATCAGAGTCGAAGGACTACACATGCATACAGGATCAGAGATATTGGATACGGAGGTCTTTCTGATCGGTGCTGACATCCTCTTTAAGCAGGCCAGAGAGCTGCCAGATCTCGATTATCTGGATTTCGGAAGCGGATTCAAAGTGTCGTATAAAAATGATGGCATCGAGACGGATATAGAAGATCTCGGTAAGCAGATTTCTAAGCGGTTTAATTTTTTCTGTAAAGAATATGGAAGAGACCTGACTCTGATGTTTGAGCCTGGTAAATACCTGGTGAGCGAGTCAGGCTATTTCTTCTCTAAAGTCAATGTCGTAAAGCAAACGACCTCTACCGTCTTTGCTGGCATAGACTCCGGGCTGAATCACTTGGTCCGTCCCATGATGTATGATGCCTATCACAGCATCATCAATGTCTCTAAGACGGAAGGCCGTAAGCGCATCTACACTGTCGTAGGCTATATCTGTGAGACGGATACTTTTGGCATCAATCGTCAGATGTATGAGATAGCCGAAGGCGATGTCCTCTGCATCAAGAATGCTGGAGCCTACTGCTTCTCTATGGCGTCTAACTATAATTCGAGATACCGGCCCCCTGAAGTATTGATCTATGAGGGTAAAGACTATCTGATCCGTAAGCGAGAGACCATGGAAGACCTGCTGCACAGCCAAGTAGAAATGGAAACACTGCAGACAGCATTGCCGACTGGAGAAAGCGACTTTACAGGATTAGCCAATGGGGTAAAGGAAGGATCTACTGTATCATCAAAACAAATGAGCTGAATATGAAATCTTGATGTTGTAGATAATTAAGCCTAATTATTTGCAGATTGTCATTTTGCTTCTAAAACATTATTATGAAAATATGCGCTCATTACATTTTACTTTTTGCAGTCTGTTGTTCTATCTACAGCTGTAAGGAGGATACTGCGATCAGTACCACAGTCATTGACAGAATCACGCAGACATCGGTCATCTTTGATGATGCCTCCATCAAGCCACTGAATGCAGAAGGCAAGAAGATGAAGCAGGTCTTTTATCTGGTCAGGCACGCAGAGAAGGATACAGTAAAAAAAGAAGATCCGATGCTCACAGCTGAAGGAGAGAGAAGGGCAGAGGAGTTAGCCAATATATTTAAGCAGACCCGCATAGATGAGGTATACAGCACCATATACATGCGGACCCTGATGACGGGAGAGCCAGTCACTAAGTCCAAGGGACTCTCCATCAAACCATACGATCCTAAGGAGCTGAAGGCATTCGCTGAGCAGCTGAAGAATAATGAGAGCATTCAGTCAGCTCTGATCATAGGGCACTCTAATACAACGCCTAAACTGGTGGGCTTCTTAGCTGATGCGGAGCTGGAAAAAATAGATGAAAGTGACTATGATAATCTATACATCGTAGTCGTCCATGAAGACGGGACTGTCAATTATAATAACTATCAATTTTTAATCGATTATGAGTGAATTAGCTAAGCATTTTGATCCTTCTTCTGTAGAGGAGAAGTGGTATAGCTATTGGGAAGAGCAAGGGTATTTTTACTCTACGCCAGATGAGAGAGAGCCGTACTCCATTGTGATACCTCCACCTAATGTGACAGGTGTGCTGCACATGGGGCACATCCTGAATAATACGATTCAAGATGTCCTCATACGCAAGGCCAGACTGGATGGTAAGAACGCCTGCTGGGTACCTGGTACTGATCACGCCTCCATAGCCACTGAGGCTAAGGTGGTGCGCAAGCTCAGGGAGAAGGGGATCAAGAAGTCAGATCTGAGCCGTGAAGATTTTATCAAGCATGCCTGGGACTGGACGGATGAATACGGTGGTATCATCCTCAATCAGCTGAAGAAGCTCGGCGCATCCTGTGATTGGAAACGGACAGCATTCACGATGGATGAGAACCGGTCAGATGCCGTCTTTCAAGTGTTCGTAGATTTATACCGCAAGGGGAAGCTCTACAAAGGATTAAGAATGATCAACTGGGATCCAGAAGCCCAGACGGTCCTCTCTAATGAAGAGGTGCTGTACAGTGATGAAAACTCTCAGCTCTACCATGTCAAATATCAGATAGAGGGCTCGGATGAATACCTCACGGTCGCTACCAAGCGTCCAGAGACCATCATGGGGGACTCTGCCATCGCGGTGCATCCTGATGATGAACGCTACACGCATCTGAAAGGGAAGAAGGCCATCGTGCCGCTGATCAATCGTGTGGTACCCATCATATTCGACGATTATGTGGAAATGGAATTTGGGACGGGAGCCTTGAAAGTGACACCGGCTCACGATCCTAATGATTATGAAATCGGAAAGCGTCATGACCTGGAGGTCATAGACACCATCAATGATGATGGGACGCTGTCAGAAGCTGCTCAGATACATGTGGGCACAGATCGATTCGCCGCTCGTAAGCTGGTGACGAAGGATCTCGAAGCAGCAGGCCTTCTGGCTAAGAAGGAAGACTACGTAAGTAGCATCGGAAGATCAGAACGAACCAATGCCGTGGTGGAGCCTAAGCTATCTCTGCAGTGGTACGTGGATATGAAGCAGCTCGCAGCGCCTGCGCTTAAGGCGGTGATGGAGGACGAGGTCGTCTTTCTGCCAGAGAAATATAAGAATATCTATAAGCACTGGATGGAGAACATCCGCGACTGGTGCATCTCTCGCCAGCTCTGGTGGGGGCATCGGATACCAGCCTGGTACTATGAGGATAAGGTCTACGTCGCTGTGAATGAAGCTGAAGCTCTGGAGCAGGCCAAGGCAGATTATCCTGATATCAGCTTGGCGGATCTGCGCCAGGATGAGGATGTCTTGGATACGTGGTTCTCCTCCTGGCTGTGGCCGATATCCACTTTCAATGGATTTCAGTCAAAAGAAGAATTAGATTATTACTATCCTACAGCCACACTGGTGACGGGCTGGGATATCATCTATGTGTGGGTAGCCAGAATGATCATGTCAGGCTATGAGTGGCAAGGCACCTTCCCTTTTAAGCATGTGTACTTTACGGGAATGGTTAGAGACAAGCAGCGACGTAAGATGAGTAAGTCTTTGGGTAATTCACCTGATGCGCTGAAGCTCATTGCAGACTTTGGGGCAGATGGTGTGCGCTATGGTATGCTCAGCTGTTCGCCAGCTGGAGGTGACCTTCTCTTTGATGAGAAGCTGGTGGAGACAGGTCGTAACTTTTGCAATAAGATCTGGAATGCTCTGCGTTTGGTAAAATCTTTTCAGTTAGTCGATGAGCCATCGACGCCTGTAGATCTACTGGCCATCAAG
>CALFUK010000004.1 GCA_937929945.1 uncultured Saprospiraceae bacterium | reverse complement strand
GGTACAGGTCACACCTTGCTGGGCGATTCTATCTACTTGAGGTGTCGGAATAATGCCATAGTCGGATACATCTGGCCTATGTACTCTGTTAAAGCCAATATCATAATAACCTAAATCATCTGCCATGATCAAAACCACGTTGGGACGAGATTGAGCAAAAGCAGTGCTACATACTGATGCTATTAAGAATACCATGATGGGTAAAATTTTAAAGATCGCCGCCACTGGTACGCCTTGGAAGATGAGCTTTCTAAGCTTGGTAAAAGTGCTAATCATAAGTAAATGAATGTTATATTGATAATGATTTAAAAATAATTCAGTAAGTGAGAACCTATCTGGGTATAACTAAGCTCGTGGAATAGCAAAAATTGACTTGCGAGATCTGCAGAGTGAAGCTAATTTCAACTTATGCAAGAAAATAAGTTTTGTTTATCAAAATTTAAAGGTGTAGAATCATCGCATTGAATTCTCCGAAAACTCTAATATAAAGCAATCTATTTCTTCCTACTTTTGATTTAGTAATAATATACAATTGTAAACAGAATGCTTAGAGGACTTTGTCTCACTGAAGAATGATTTCCTAAATTAATCCAGTGGATTTCATACAGTATTGATATATTTCACGGTAGTATGAAAGAAATGATAATTGATAGCGGAGGGACTTCATCAGAGTGGATTTTGATCAATCGATCAAGCCCACCTCATAGTTTTGTATCTGCCGGCATGAATCCAGTGAGGGCTGATTTAGATCAGGTCATATCAGATGCTAAGCTTAGCCAGTATGAGCCAATTTCTAAAATCTACTTTTATGGAGCAGGGTGTACCACTGATACACTGTGTGATATAGTAAGAAGTGCATTTAAGCGAGAGCTTCCGAACACCAGCATCGAGGTGACTACGGATCTTCTCGCTGCGTGCAGGTCTAGCTGCCAGAATCAGGGTGGTATCGTCAGCATCATTGGGACAGGAAGTAACACCTGCCGCTACGACGGTCAGCGTATTTCTGATTCCATATCGAGTGGAGGCTATCTGATCGGTGACGAAGGCAGTGGATTTACGATTGGACAAGCTATCATTCGGGCATTGATACGTGACCGACTTAGCCCTCAAGAGCTAGCTTTAGTCACCAATAATCTTACGAAGCAAGATTTGCTGAATAGAATATACCAAAGCAGTGAACCTAATACACTAATTGCGTCATTTGCTGCATGTGCGAGGTACTTCAGCTCAGATAAGAGAAGCGAGATTCTATTACCGATATTCACAGAGTTCATACAGCAACGGATTCTTCCACTTGATCCAAAGAGTGATGATCCACTGTTTTTTATAGGCTCAATCGCATTTCACTATCAAAAAGAGCTCAGAGAAGCTTTGAATTTATTTAATTTACACTCTAATCACATGGAGAAGAGTCCGATGCCAGGACTGATAGACTACCACATTAGACAAAATCATAACAAAGCAAAATGAAGAATATCGCCGTATTTACATCTGGTGGTGACGCACCGGGCATGAATGCTGCTGTCAGAGCAGTCGTAAGAACAGGAATTTACCACAAGATGAATGTCCATGGCATCTATCATGGTTATCAAGGACTCATCGAGGGTAAGATCGAGAAGCTCGGAAAAAAGGATGTGGCGAATATTATCCATCGAGGAGGAACAATTCTTAAGACCTCACGAAGTGAAAAATTCAGAACGCCTGAAGGCAGAGCTCAAGCGTATAAGGTCCTCCAGAAACATAAAATCGATGGTATAGTGGCTATTGGTGGTGATGGTACCTTTACAGGCGCTAAAGTCTTCTCCGAAGATTATAACATTCCCTTCATCGGCATACCCGGTACGATCGATAATGACATCTATGGCACCGACTATACCATAGGTTTTGATACAGCTATTAATACTGCGATTGAGGCCATAGACAAGATCAGAGATACGGCGGATTCTCACAATCGGCTTTTCTTCATCGAAGTGATGGGTAGACATGCAGGTGATATAGCCCTGCATACTTCGATCGGCAGTGGAGCCAGCTTTGCCTTCTTACCAGAGACAAATACGACTGTAGAGGACCTCATTGGTTTTCTGGATAATGCCAAAAAACGACAAAAACTATTCAATCTCGTCATCGTAGCCGAAGGAAATAAGAGCGGAAATGCCATGAAGATCAGCCGCAAACTGAAAAAAATCAGTGAGAAATACGAATCAAGAGTGATGATCATCGGACACATCCAAAGAGGAGGATCTCCCTCCACGCATGATCGAGTGCTCGCCAGTCGGTTTGGCTATGCTGCTGTGAATGCGCTTAAAGAGGGCTTATCTAATGTAGCGGTGGGTCTTATCAGCGGTGAGATCGTACACACGCCATTCGAAGATGCCATCACCAAGTCTAAAGGCATTGATCAAACAATGGTAAAAATGTCAGAAATACTTTCCTTATAGGTCATACCCTACAACTATGACGTTTAGAAGAATCAATACGCGTAAGGCATACGAATCAAAAATCTTCGAATTAGAATTCAGAGATTATGAGCACAGTGATGGCAGTGTGCATAAGGACCTAGCCGTGCTCAACTCTAATGACGCAGCGAATGTCATAGCCATCACACCAAATCAGAAAATAGTATTGGTGAATCAATTTAGATTTGGCATAGATGATACAACCATTGAAATTCCTGGTGGACTAGTGGAGCCCGAAGAAGATCCAATGGAAGCCGTCAAGAGAGAACTCACAGAAGAGACTGGCTATACAGCTGACAAGTACCAGTATCTAGGCAAGGTCTATGCGAATCCGGTCTTCCAGTCTAACTTCATACATCACTACATAGCCTATGATGCCGTGCAGACTGGTGTACAATCGCTCGATCCGGCAGAGGACATCGACATCTTAACCATGGACGTTTTAGAAGTACTTAAGCGGCTACAGTCGGGATACTTTATGCATCCACATACGG
Organism: uncultured Saprospiraceae bacterium; assembly: GCA_937929945.1. Lineage (GTDB taxonomy): Bacteria > Bacteroidota > Bacteroidia > Chitinophagales > Saprospiraceae > CALFUK01. The sequence goes on along the minus strand of CALFUK010000004.1, from coordinate 9,625 downwards.
TTACAGCCTTCAATCTGGCCATGCCTTACTTAAAAGCGATAACAAATGGGTAAATCGGATATTCGACTTGATCTAGCTTTTTCGTTGCTGTTCTCGCACCCACTCTATGTAGTCAGTCTGAGAAATATCACTAATTTCTAATTGTCTCATCATCGTGACTATCTGACCTCGATGATAGCTACCGTGATAGAAGACAGTGGAAAGGATGTCGCTTGCAGAAATAGAATAACTCCTGTCTTGATGCATAAAATCAATGTGTTGATCTAAATCTGCACCATCTATATAGCGTATGTAATCGTTAGAGCTATGCATTAGGGCAGTAAATAATTCAGTCTCAGCCCCTGTGAACTCATCTACCTCATCAGTGCGCCAGCCTCGACCTTTTAGCCTCGACAACCAGCCTATCTGACCAAACCATATGTGCCTTACTGTTAGAATGATACTAGGAAAGCTGCTTACAATCGTTTGATGTAGTAGCTCATGATCTAATTTACTGCAGTCTTGTATTATTCGATCGTTTGCCCACGCATTGTGTTTAGCAAGATGTAGCATGTGAAGATTCATACTTTTTATCAGTTATAATTTTCCAGTGGCAAACGGATCGTGAGACGGGATAGCACTATTTCCCATCCCACATCAAGTACGCTTTCAGGAAGCCGTACAGATCACCATCGAGTACGCCATCTGTATTGTTGTTTTGAAAATTAGTGCGGTGATCCTTGACCCTTCGATCATCTAAGACATAGGATCTGATCTGTGAGCCCCACTCGTTCTTCATTTTGCCTGATTCTATTTCGGTACGCTCTGCCATCTGCCTCTCGATCTCTTTTTGATAGAGCCTTGACTTTAGCATGGTGATGGCTTTTTCCCGATTGAGATGCTGAGATCTCTCCTGCTGACACTCGACCACTATACCAGAGGGAAGGTGCCTGACCCGTACAGCAGACTCGGTCTTATTTACATGTTGGCCTCCTGCCCCACTAGCTCTGAAGGTATCCCAGTCTAAGTCAGCTGGATTCACTTCTATCTCAATGCTGTCATCGACGAGGGGATGTACGAATACGGAGGCGAAGGATGTCATGCGTTTCCCTTGAGAATTAAATGGGCTGATTCTGACCAGTCGGTGGACACCATTCTCCCCTTTTAGCATGCCGTAGGCGTAATCGCCCTTCAGCTCTATCTCCACACTCCTGACACCTGCCACGTCTCCTGACACCCGATTGAGTTCAGAGACTTTATAGTCAGCCTTCTCTCCATACATGACATACATGCGGTAGAGCATTTCTGCCCAGTCACAGGCTTCAGTCCCACCAGCTCCAGCATTAATTTCGATGATGCAGGATAATTCGTCCTCTTTTCGATTCAGAGTCGATTTAAATTCTGCTTCGTCGACGATCTCCGTGACTTCCGCATACTTTTTCAGGATCTCCTCTTCTGTGACCTCTTCTTCTTTATAGAACTCAAAGAGGACCTCGAGATCATCCACGGCAGATTCTACTTCCTCATACTTTTTGACCCAGCCTTTATTGATTTTCAGCTCCTTGATCACCAGCTCTGCTGATTTTGGATTGTTCCAAAATTCTGGATCCAGTGTCAGCTGTTCTTTATCGTCTATGATTAACCTTCGCTCGTCGACGTCAAAGATACCTCCTCAGGTCTGATAGTCTTGACGTAAGCGATTGTAATTGCTCATGAGTCATATGATATCCTTCTTTTTAATGGCATGAATGAATTCTTTCTCTTCCTCTTATCTCTTTCTACTATTGACCTCTTAGTAAGACTACTGCACCTGCTCTATCTCTACATAGAAGACGAGGTCCGTATTGGGTGCTATATTCGGGGGAGATCCTGCCTCTCCATAAGCCATCTCTGCTGGTATAAATAAGGTCGCCTTAGATCCTTCTCTCAACGCTGTGAATCCAACATCCCAGCCCGCGATCACTGCCCGATTACCGACTGTAAACGGATACCCTCGACCACGTTTGAATGAATTATCGAATTCTTCTCCGTCCAGCTTAGCACCGTAGTACTGAGCCAATACGACTTTCCCATTTTCTATCTGCGGACCTGTCCCTTCTTCATGCAGCACATATTTCAGATCTCCTTCGATGATTTTGAGGTCATCTCCGAGTTGATTCTTATTGTACTTATTAATCGTAGATTTGATCATTTCAGCGACATCTGCCTCTCGCGCTTGTAAGATCACAGCAGCCTCTTGTGCTTTCTTTTGCTCGGCTTCTATCTTAGTTTTGTACTCTTCCTCATTGAGGATATCTACGACTGAGACACGGTACTCGAAAAATGGATATCCAGCAAACTGTGGTGGTAACTGTGGAATAGAGTCCTTAGGTAAGAACATACCAGCACTATCCCCTACTGAGCACATCGCTAATACATCCATGATTGGATTAGCAGGTCCTGGTGCTACATCCCCCTCAAGAGGTATTTGCACCACGGGAATCTGAGGATTGTTTCTATACGTTTGGAGCACACTATCTTGATCATTTAGAATATCCAGATTAAAGTATACATATTGGCCTGGCTGAGCGATGTCGCCAGCTTTATCTGAGTAGATTTGATATTCATATCCACTTTCAGTCATCTTTTTGCCAGCAGTATCACCACAGGACCAGATCAAACTGATACCTAAAAAGAATAGTAGCTTATTGATTTTCATTTTTAGAAATTTTGAATTTAATATCTGCAAAAAATAATTAGGATTTATCATCCATTCGGGTCTCCTAATTACCTGTTTTACAGCCGTTTCATTTGTTTATAATTTGGAACTGAATGCCAATCAGCAAATAATTAGGTTCAATCATCCACTTGGTGTCTTACTTATCTACGTCATAGACGTTTCATATCTCAATTAGCTCTTCTGGACAGGCTTAAGCTAAACGGGTAATAGCCATCATTGCTTCCATAAGGTAATTAATCTTGTAATCAAGGTAACCATGCGGTCGCTTATCTACACTATTCTGTATCTGACAACACCACATTATGCAACTGACAAAAAGAGAAACCCAAATCTTACATCTCATTACCTATGAGTATTCCACTGACGAAATCGCCAGTCGGCTATTCTTAAGTAAGTATACCATTCTGTCGCACCGCAAGAATATCCTGCGCAAGCTGAAAGCCAGGAACACCGCAGGTGTTGTCAGGAAGGGCATTCAGCTGGGCTACGTCAAGCTCGGCATCTGTTACCAGAAATAGGATGAGATTCAATAATATTGCAGCTGAAATAGTCGTATCGTATTGATTTTCAGAAGCTTAGCGTGATGGGGCTGGCATCTTTAGTTATAAATCCTTATATTTGCACTCATTTTTGACACAAATTTCAGATTAGATGAGAAAAAAGAATTTCGATTTTGCTAAGGATAAGTACTATTTCAATATTAAGACTGGTCCGCAGAGTGCTATAACGATTAATCGCGCAGAAAAAAGAGAGGCTGTCTTATCTTTCATGGGATATCAGAAAGCGAATAAAAACTGTGAGTGGTTAGGTAAGTGGGATGGCAAGAAATTCATCGAAGACAGTTTTGACAAGGTAAAGCTCAACTAAACTCATTTCAGTTTTATTTCAGGTTATATATTTTCCCAACACGTGATTGGGGCTAGATTGTTTTGTCTAATTTCTACATCTCTTTGGGGGTGAGGCAGTAGCAAAGGACATAAAGTAGCTTTTTCATGTGCAGTCATAAGGATTTATATCAGATCCAGACAGGAACCTGCCTGCAGGTCCGCCAGTATTGATCGAATATCATAGTTCAAGGTATCTTTGCTATGGTTAGTCATAGGCTAATGTGAGATACTGAAATATAGCAGCTACAGAACTGGTAGATTCAGCATGACTGCCGCACTTCAGGCTGAACTTATGATCATGACTCTATGCTATAGAGTGCCAAGAAGTTTAGCCATGTCTACTTTGCCATTCACGACGGCTGCGATATCTTCTATTTTGACACGTTCCTGCTGGAGACTGTCTCTGTCACGTAGCGTCACTGTGTTATCTTCTAGTGTATCAAAGTCGATGGTCACACAGTAGGGCGTACCGATGGCGTCTTGTCTTCTGTAGCGTCGTCCGATGGCGTCTTTCTCATCGTACTGGCAGTTGAGGCTGATCTTGAGCTTGTCGTAGACATCCTTAGCAGCTTTGGTCAGCTCTTCTTTGTTCTTTAGTAGTGGTAGCACGGCGCATTTGACGGGTGCGAGGACGGGGTGCAGCTTCATCACCGTTCGGGTGGACTCTTTACCATCTGCATCAGGTACTTTTTCTTCTTGGAGCGCTTGGGTAATCTGAGTCAAGAACATCCGGTCACAGCCGATGGATGTCTCCACCACATATGGTACATAGTTTTCATTGCGTTCTGGGTCAAAGTACTGGAGCTTCTTACCGGATAGTTCTTGATGGCTGCTGAGGTCAAAGTCCGTCCGTGAGTGTATGCCCTCTAACTCCTTAAAGCCAAATGGAAATTCATACTCGATGTCTAGTGCAGCATTCGCGTAGTGAGCCAGATTATCATGATCGTGAAATCTCAGCTTCGACTGGGGTGTACCCAAAGAGAGGTGCCATTTCATTCTGGTTTCTTTCCAGTATTGGTACCACTTCATCTCCTCCCCAGGCGGGACGAAGAATTGCATTTCCATCTGCTCGAATTCTTTCATGCGGAAGATGAACTGTCTGGCGACGATCTCATTTCTGAAGGCCTTGCCGATCTGTGCTATTCCAAAAGGGATCTTCTGACGGGTGGTCTTCTGTACATTGAGGAAATTGACGAATATGCCCTGAGCCGTCTCCGGCCTCAGGTAGAGCTTGCCTTCTTCTCCAGCGATATTCCCCAGCTGAGTGGAGAACATCAGGTTGAACTGTCTGACATCTGTCCAGTCGCGAGATCCACTCTCTGGACAAGCTATCTCCAAGTCAATAATGAGCTGCTTCAGACCTGCCATGTCTTCATCTCGCATCAGGTTTCCCAGCTGGGTCATCACATCATCGATCTTCTTCTGCCGATCTACGATTCTACCATTGGTGGATCTGAATTGGGCTTCGTCGAAGGCATCGCCAAATTTTTTGCGTGCTTTTTCGACGTCTTTCTTAATCTTCGCTTCGATCTTATCGCAGTAGCCTTCGATCAGCTGATCCGCTCTGTATCTTTTCTTAGAGTCTTTATTGTCGACGAGAGGATCATTGAAGGCGTCTACGTGTCCAGAGGCCTTCCAGGTCTTAGGGTGCATGAATATGGCGGCGTCTATGCCGACTATATTCTGGTGCATCTGCACCATGCTCTTCCACCAGTAGTTCTTGATGTTATTCTTCAACTCTACGCCGTAAGGGCCGTAGTCGTAGACAGCGGCGAGGCCATCATAGACTTCACTTGATTGAAAAATAAATCCATATTCCTTACAATGGGAGATCAGCTGCTTAAAATCCATAATTTCCTCTTCTTAAGACGATAAAATTTGAATCGCCAAAGATATAGTTATCCTTTTATTAATTACTTATATATGTTACTTTTGCAGCAAATTGAATATGATGGCTCAGACTCAAGAATCAAAACGTAAATACTGGATGGTCTTCGGCGTATCCTTAGTGCTGACAATCCTCTTTCTCATCTTCGCGAATGAGTGGTTCTGGGTGATGCTACCCGCGCTTCTGACGTCTCTCGTCTTGGCGATGGATGCCCTGTAGACTGATGCAAAGTGATGTATAGCAGCAGCACCAATACATGACTGTGGGGGGGCTTTCTCTTTTATCTCTCAAATCAGTCTGTGATCCTTTCGAGCCCTTCTGAGAACGACAATCTATAATATCAATTAAAAAAAGAGCCATCCATTCTCATCGATGACTCCTCGGACTGCTTGAAAAACTAATTTTTTATGGCTTCTGATCAGCACTGTGACTGATTCACTGCTTTGATGCGGCTTAGCTACTGAAACCTGACATTGAGCCCCACAACATAGCTGATACTGTCCCCGTTCTTTGTGACTGGTGTCCATACTAAGTCACTGACAGCTTTAATAATGGGTCTTTCATATATAGACTTAGCGCAGCCCCTTACCTGTATATCAGTACTCCTGCCCGACTTATCTATGGTGAATTTGACTTGGCACGACGCTGTTAGGTCATAATCCATCGCAATCTCAGGAAACTCAATGGAGGCAGCGAGATACTCACTCAGAGCATCAATAGTACAGCTGGATATGCCAGAGGTGGCCACTGAGGGGCAGTTACTAAAGGTTCCAGAAGTATATAGGCCGATCCCATCATTTGCGGGGCTTGAAGGGGCTAGCTTATTAGCTATTATTGGATGGTCTGCACTTGCATACTGAGCTGTTGCAGCGAGCCATGTGCATGTGATAAAGAGTAAAGTGAGTGTGTGTTTCATATACGTACAGTTTATGACTCAGGCGTCTTTTAGCTACTGATTATGTACGGCCATCTACGTAGATGCCTTACACCGTTGCGTCATTGACGAGTTTAAGTTTTGAGTCGATGTATTAATAATTAAATTGTCTTAGCAAAGATGTGGTGATTTAAGATGCGAGGATATCCTACTTATTAGGGAATTTTCTCACTATAAATGGGGATTTTACCAGTGACGGGGCCTCATTATAAACGGGGCTTAGGACCTGAGGATACTGATAGGGGGCTGTTGATGAAGGTGCTTTTTTTAGCTTTTACTGCTGGTCTATACCATAATATTGGATAATTCTATCGTTTCAGCCTTTTTGAAAGCTTAGACCTGCACTAATTCTAATTTGTTCTTTAGGTTCAAAACTTGATAAGCCTTACTTGCCCCTCTCATTGCGATAGTAAAATCTGATTGATGCAGTACCTTATGCAGTGGGTTCCAAGTCGACGTAACAGCTAGCCTCAAATGCAGGACGACAAAGACATAGGAAAATCAAGTCTGTCTCACCTGTATTCGTGATTCGCTGTGGAGTATCGCCAGGGATATAGACCATATCCCTGGGCATCAGGTCTTTCTTGTAGTCATTGCCAAGCTCTATTGTGCCCTGACCTTGTAGGATGTAGTAGATCTCCGATGTCTGACTAAGTTGGTGCAGTGCGGTAGTGACTCCAGGCTCTACACGTGCCTGAGCGACAGACTGTGTTCTGTCACTCGGCGTATTGAGTAGCTCTGTGATGTGGCATCGCTCTTCTGTATAGACCTCTGGCTCGTCCTTGGTGCGTTTGAATAAGATATCATTCATTGATGATCTCGATTATGGTTTTTTGCTTTTTACACCAGGCTGAAGTATCTCGAAGTTTTCTTCTTCTTTTTGATCTCTGACGATCTGTCTGACGTCTTCCAGCAGTGCCTTAGCATCGTAGATGATGCCGTCCTTAATGGTGTATCTGACCCCGCCTACTCTTACGACTTCATTTTCTTCTGTCAGTTTGATCGCCCCTGTACCATAAAGGACCTTTAGATTTTGCAGTGGGTTCTCGTCTATGATGATGAGGTCAGCCTTCTTTCCTACTTCGATGCTGCCTATCTCATCGTCCATGCCCAGAGCTTCTGCTCCATGGAGAGTCGCAGATCGAATGACCTCCAGTGGGTGAAAGCCTGCCTCTCTGAGCAGCTCCAGCTCCCTGATGTAGCCATAGCCATAGAGCTGAAAGATGAAGCCCGAGTCTGAGCCTGCCGTCACTCGGCCACCTCTGTTTTTATATTCATTGATGAAGGTCATCCAGAGCTGATAGTTCTGCTTCCAGTCCACTTCTTCTTCTGTCCCCCAGAAGTGCCAGTAGGACCCATGTGATTTTTTACTTGGCTGGTAGAATCGCCATAGGCTGGGGATGGTGTACTCCTCATGCCACTCGGCTCGGCGGGCCCTCATCAGGTCTCGGCTGGCCTCATAGATGTTGAAGGTAGGATCGATGGTGAAGTCCATCTCGATCAAATCATTCATGACCTGGTTCCACTTATCAGAATATGGCTCTGCTGCCTGCCGCCACAGTCTTCCCGCTTCTCCGAATCGGTGTTGCTCGTTCTGATAGTTATAGTCCAGAGGATAGTTCTGAATGGTTTGATTTTCAAAGAGGGCTTCTGGGAGGCCATACCAGTGTTCCATGGAGGTGAGTCCCGCTGCTGCAGAGTTCAGGACATTCCATCGGCCTACTTCTAGCTGCGCGTGGTGACAGGCCGATCTCAGTCCCAGCTTTTTATTTTCTTCTAGTGCGGCGGCAAAGAGCTTTGGAGGAAGTCCAAAAAATTTGATCCCGTCTGCGCCTTTCTGAGCATTATCTCTCACCCAGGCTCTGGCTTGCTCTGGAGTGCTGATGGGATCAAATGAGCCCTGGCCAAAGACGGTGTAGGCTTTGATCCGAGGTGCGGTGATCTTATTTTCGTCGCTGAGCTGCTTGTGTTTTAAGACCCAGTCCAGGCCATTGCCACATGATGGATCTCTGATGGTCGTGATGCCATGGCCCATCCAGAGCTTGAAGACATACTCTGCATCAGCGCCCTGCCACCTACCACCGATGTGCCCGTGCATATCCACCAGTCCTGGGAGGATGTATTTGCCAGAGGCATCTATTTCTTCGCCGCCAGCCTTGAGCTGAGGTCTCTTGGTGGAGTCTATTTCGACGCCGGGATATCCGACGATTTTGATATCCACGATCCGATCCTGCTCGATGATGATATCTGCAGGCCCGATCGGTGGTGCGCCTGTCGAGTTGATGATGGTCACACCTCTGATGATCAGTTGGCTGTGTGGTCCATTACCTTCTTGTATGATGGGAGCATCTTCTATGGGACCCTGAGCCATCAGACTGAGTGAGCACAGAGTGAATATGAATAGCAAATAGCTTTTTTTCATTGGATAGATTTGAAAGGAAGATACAATTTATTGCTTATTCAGTATATGGACTTTGAAGAGGCTGAATGTTTATTTTGGTGAAGGTGCCCTTCCTTGGGCGATATCAAGCTGATTCTGTCTTACATGATATCGATGTGAGCAACTCCATGTGTTCGTGAGCATCAGGGCAAATAGAAAGTATCTCATCGGCTACTCATTAAGTACTTAGGAGGTTTCTCTGCATAGAGTTTAAAACTGAATTTCGTAAAATAGGCAGAACTTTTAATCGTAAGTACTTTATCGAATAGACAGTTGTATAGTCCTGAAATAAGTTTACAAAAAACCCCTTGTATTCCCCTTGAAAAGGGGAACTGGGCTTGCTGTATGAATTTACTTCTTGGACTGCCATGATGGTTATTGAAACCAAGGAAATGGTCTCCCTTTTCAAGGGAGATACAGAGGGTTCTCCTACAAGCTTTCGTCTACCAATTTACTTCTTGGACTGCCATAGTGGTTATTGAAACCAAGGCTGTATAGTCCTGAAATAGGTTTACAAAAAACCCCTTGTATTCCCCTTGAAAAGGGGAACCAGGCTTGCTTTATTAATGAGCTTCTTGGACTGCCATGATGGTTATTGAAACCAAGGCAATGGTCTCCCTTTTCAAGGGAGATACAGAGGGTTCTCTTATCTTAAAACTTTGATTATTTTTAAGAATATGATCGATAAGACCAAGCTTATCCAATTAGCCACTGGGCTAAGAAAAAATCAATTGAGGAGGTTACGCTCAAGTATAATGATTAAATAAACTATTAGTTA
>CALFUK010000003.1 GCA_937929945.1 uncultured Saprospiraceae bacterium | reverse complement strand
TCCCTATGCAGCGACGTTTATACCAATACTCCAGTGAGCACCTTTCTGACGGAGTGGTCATCTGCCGCGCTGACTGATGTGACGATTGATGGCAATGCCATGAAGCTCTACGAGAATGTTGATTTTCTGGGTATCGAGACCCCTGGGCCGGCATTCTTAGATGTATCGGGGATGACAGATATTCATTTGGATATTTGGACGCCTAATATGACGACCTTCCGCGTGAAGCTGGTAGACTTTGGACCTGACTGTGCTTTTGGTGGAGGCGATGATACAGAGGGCGAAATAGCAATCACTCCTGCGCTGAATAGCTGGATGTCCGTGGATATTCCGCTCTCAGATTTTATGGCAGCAGGGCTGACCAGTACACCGACTAAGCTGGCGCAGATCATTTTCTCAGGGCTGCCTACAGGCACGGGTACTGTATATGTGGACAATCTGCTTTTCTCAGGTGACTGTGATGACACCATGCCTTCAGCAGGGCCGAGTGTGTCAGCTCCTAGACCAACATGTGATCCAACGGATGTCTTATCCCTTTGTAGCAGCACCTATCCCCAGGTAGGTGTTAGTACCTTTTTGACCTCGTGGTCATCAGCCAGTCTCAGTGATTTTCAAATTGGAGGTGAAGTCATTAAGCAATATGATAACGTAAACTTCTTGGGAATTGAGACTGTAGGTCCCAGCTACTTGGATGCGAGCAACATGACAGATTTTCACATTGATATCTGGACACCTAATATGACAACACTACGAATAAAGCTGGTAGATTTTGGTCCAGACTGTGCCTTTGGCGGAGGAGATGACACTGAACATGAAGTCGTGATCAGTAATCCAGCCTTGAATGCATGGATGAGCATTGAGATTCCGATGTCAGAATTTATGGCTGGTGGCCTGAGTTCGACTCCATCTAAAATTGCACAAATAATTCTCTCTGGAGACCCAACCGGTAGTGGTACCTTATACGTCGACAACATGTATTTCGCCTCAGATTGTGACAATTCTGAAAATACATTGCCAGCATGCCCCGAATTAGTGTGGTCAGATGAGTTTGACGGATCAGCATTAGATCTGACTAAGTGGACACCGCAGCTGGGAGATGGCTGCCCATCACTCTGTGGATGGGGAAATAATGAATTACAATATTACCAAGCTCAGAATGCAGTCGTCTCAGGAGGGTCACTACAGATCATAGCCAAAGAAGAATCAGTGGCTGGATATGACTATACCTCAGCCCGTATCAGAACGATCAATCTTGGAGACTGGACCTACGGCAGATTTGAGGCATCGATTAAGCTTCCCATTGGCCAAGGTATCTGGCCAGCCTTCTGGATGCTTTCTACGAATGAAGTATATGGTATCTGGCCACAGAGTGGTGAGATAGATATCATGGAGTATTTAGGCCAGCAGCCTGATAATATATTTGGTACGTTGCACTTCGGCCAATTATTCCCTAATAACCAGAATATCAGTAATGGCTTCAAGCTATGTGAAGGAGGATTCAATACTGACTTTCATGAATTTGCAGTAGAGTGGGACGTGGATGTCATCAGGTGGTATGTGGATGACATTTTATATGGTACGCTGACACCAGCAGATCTAGCACCTCAGGCTTGGCCCTTCAATCGAGATTTTCATTTGATTCTGAATATGGCAGTTGGTGGTAACTTGCCAGGCCCTCCAAATGCGAATACAGTCTTTCCCCAGACGATGGAGGTGGACTACGTGCGTGTGTATGAAGGCCAGTTTGCCTCGCTATCTGGCAGCAATAGTGTAGCGTTTCAGGCCCAAGGGACTAGTTATGCCGTGAATAATGCTGTAGCAGGTGCCAGCTATACCTGGGCTGTTCCTTCAGGCGCTACCATTGTCTCAGGACAAGGGACTAGTAGTGTCGTGGTGGACTGGGGCAACAGCGATAGTGCTGGCCTATTATCGGTCAGTGTAGATGATGGCTGTAATACAGAAGCACTCACCATGATGGTGTGTGTGGCAGAAGAGACAGTCACAGTATTGGATTGTGTATTGGAGAATTTTGATGAGGAGGCGCTTATCACCTTCAAGGAGGCTAGCGGCTCTCTGGAAGAAGTGGCTAACCCTTCCCCTGACGCTATCAATGCTTCGGACCTATCAGGGAAGTACACCAGAGACCCATCACAGCAATTTGATAATCTTCAATATAGCACAGCGGCTATTCCAGATGCATCTTTGATAGTGAGTGGTGGGCAGACTTTCTTTATGGATATGTATACCTCTGCACCAATTGGTACCACCATCCTGCTGCAGCTGGAAAGTGATGCTTTGTCAATGCCGGCTAATTTTCCTGTGGGCAGGCACAGTAGGTACGAAGCGACCACCACCACGCAAAATGACTGGGAAAGATTAGAGTTTCAATTCATTGATCAGCCTGATGCAGGAGTGCCAGATACTGATGTAGATAACATCGTGCTGCTCTTTAACCCCAATACCTTCACCGATGATATGTATTTCTTCGATACTTTTGAAAAGTACTGTACTGATACGGAGGATGTCTGTGTCATACCTGAGGTCGTGGAGGAGATTCCGACTATGGGTCAGTGGGGATTGATCTGTTTATCCATACTGCTGATGATCATTGCTACGGTCGCGATTCGAGAAGCCACATTCACTGCGATAAAGCTCTAACAATAACATAAAATAATTCATCCCAAAGAAGAGGTTGGTATTGGCTGTAGAAGCCAGTATCGACCTCTTTAATTTACGGCTTGATACAATTATCTAAAAGCAGCCACCTATTTTATTGATTTTAGGGCATCAATCCTTAGAAATCACAAACGGCTCTCCTTCAAACTCAATGACATTAATGGTTTTAGCTTCAAGATAGCGCTCATCAAATAGTTTGAGCTGAATATCATCTTTGTGCTGGGTCAGCAAGAGGTCGAGATCGGCAAATGAGTACTCCACATCCCAATCCACTTTCTGCACACCATCTGGAGTGATATGAAGGCCATTGATGCTGAGGCTTGGACTTCTTCTTTTTGCTGGACGACGATTTTTACGATTTCTCATTTGGTAAAATTTGTCTGATGAATAATATGACTTCGTAACGAAACTTATAACGTATTGGTTCTTAGATACTTTTATATTTACAATTCTTAATTTATAATAAATTATTAATATGTACAAGATGATTTCACTTCCCATATTTCAAGTGGATGCTTTCGCGAAAGGTATATTTAGTGGAAATCCAGCCGCTGTGGTGCCCTTAGAGGAGTGGCTTTCTGATGATCTGATGCAGTCCATCGCATTAGAGAATAACCTGAGTGAGACAGCTTTTTTTGTCAAAGAAGATGAGCACTTTGCCATTCGATGGTTTACTCCGCTCGTGGAAGTCAATCTATGCGGGCATGCCACACTAGCGAGTGCGTATGTGATTTTTAATGAAATGGATGCTTCTGGTCAAACGCTGAGCTTTACGTCTAAGAGTGGGCCCCTGCATGTCGAAAAAGATGATGATGTACTCACCTTGAACTTTCCAACCGATCAGATACAAGCTGTGGCTATCAGCCCTGACATACTGGATGCCTTAGGCCAAGATCGGTGCGTGGCCGCATACCAGGGCAGAGACGATCTGATGTATGTGTTTGATAATCAGTCAAAGATTGAAGCGATGGATCCTAATTTCTATGCCTTAATACCACTTCTGGACAGAGGTATCTTAGTGACCGCTCCAGGAGATGGAGATCTCGACTTCGTATCAAGAGGCTTCTTTCCAGGTACTGGCATCAATGAAGACCCGGCTACTGGATCAGCACATACGACTCTGACACCGTATTGGTCCGCCGAATTGTCTAAGACTAAAATGAAAGCCGTACAGCTTTCAAAAAGAAGAGGCTACTTCCAAGTAGAACATCAAAAAGACAGAACCATGATATCTGGCAAAGCCAGTCTATACATGAAAGGACAAATCAAAATCAATTAACCCGTTACCAGCTATGACTCAGCAGTAGCCACTAAGCACTCAACATTAAGAACCTATTCTCCTGGCTTGATCACATAGATCAAGTATCCGCACTGCTCCTCTCTGAATGAGGGGAAAAACTGAAATTCTTTAGATTTACGCAGAGCTAGAGATGTCAGGCTGGTCTTAAAGAGGGTCGTCTTACGCTTGTCTATGGAAGCAGAATAGACCTTGCCTTCATGATCCACGCAGACGTCGATTACCACTTTGCCGGCATCATTAGAGAGCATGAAGATGTCGGGATGATCCTCTACTTTGCGCTTGCCCAGTCCATTGCCGATCACGACGGATAGCTCCTCGTCGATTTCTATTTCCTGAATGGCATCCATGTCTACTTTTTCATATTCCAGCTTGGCTTGCTTTTCTTCTTTTTCGGCCTCCTTTCTACGATCTGTTTTCACATTCTCCTCGTCTTCGTCATTCATATCATCCTCATCATTTCCATTGTCTTTAGGCGGTATGATGCCTACAGGTGGTCTTTTCTCTGAGCGAGAGTTCACCTGACTACTTTCTTCTTCTGTATCTTCACTAAGATCTGAATCAGCTCTTTTTTCTGCCTGTCTTTTTGCTTCCGCTCTTTGGCGTGCTTCGGCTTTAGCCTTAGCTTCCGCTTTCTTTTGGCGCTGCTCCTCTCTGATCTCGAAGATCACGGAGCATTCCTTAGACACGAGCGTTTTAGCTCCCCTGGCGCCCATTTGCGCGGCGGCTTCCCAATATTCGCAGGCCTGAGTCTTGTCTCTTTGTTTCATCTCGATATTGCCAGCTATGAAGAGCTGCTCTCCATCATAGGGGTCCAGCTCCAAAGCGGTAGTCGCGTAGTTTTTAGCGGCTGTATAGTTGCCCAGCTCATACTCAGTGATGGACATGATCTTGATGACCTCTTTAGTCACACCATTCAGATCGATGTAGTCGAGCAGGTCATTACGAGTGCCAGCCCAGGCACCTAAGAATATTTTGGACTTAGCTCTCATCAGGTAAGCAGGTGCGTATTCATCATCCTTTTTTATAATCGTGTTATAGATACGCACTGCTTCGTCATATCGCTCGGCATCGAAGAGGACTTTGGCCTTCATCAGCTGTACATTCACATCATCCTCAAGAGACTGGCTGTGCAGGCCCCCTATTGTCAGGATGGTCAGGCATATGGAGATTAGTATTGACTTCATGGATCTATGGTTTGTATTGATGACGAAGTTAAGGCAAGATAAGTTTATGTATCTCATGGTTTTACCCTTTAAATATTAGTTAAACAGGCTATTTATTGACTTATATGACAGAATTCGTGCCATTTAGCCTGGGTGTCCATCAGTCAGTGATCAAGGGTTTACGATATAGAATTAGTCTTGCTTTTGGACTTTGCCATGAAAAAATTCACCACTCTTCCGATCGAAAGCCCCTGGATGATGATTGAGAATAAGACGACCACATAGGTCATCGTCACGATCAGGTCCTTATTCATTTCTGGTAGTAAGGAGAGTGCCAAGGCAATGGAGATCCCACCTCTAAGACCTCCCCAGGTCATAATGGTATTCGTATAAGGGATGAAGTCTAATTTCTCCCGATACAGCTTGATCGGGATCGATAAGGCGACGAATCTGGCCATGAGTGCGATTGGTATGGCAATTAACCCCAAGATTAGAAATGACTTCTCAAAGGGGATGATGAGGATCTCTAAGCCAATGAGGACAAACAATATTCCATTCAGTAAGCCATCAGTCGTCTCCCAAAATTTGTCGATGTAGAGCTCTGTCATCTCAGACATACCCTTGTCTCGTACCGTGTCATGGCCCACTAACAGACCAGCTACGACCACAGCTAATGGACCTGAAAAATGCAGGTATGATGCTAACTGGTAGCCACCCATGACAATAGCTATGGTGATCAATACTTCTACGCTGTAGTCATCGATGCTTCTCATCAAGCGATAAGCCACATAGCCCATGGCCAGACCAAGCAATATGCCTCCAGCTACCTCTTCTAAGAGTAAGAGGCCGATCTCTTGGATACTGATGTGCTCGACGCCTATGTTAGCGATTTCGTACAGGGTGAGAAATACGACGACCCCGATACCATCATTGAATAATGATTCGCCGACGATCTTTGTCTCCAGCTTTTTAGGGACTCCAGCTTGCTTTAGTATACCGAGTACAGCTATCGGATCAGTAGGGGATATAAGCGCCCCAAAGAGGAGGCAATGGATAAAATTCACTGGCTGGCCGAATGCCTGGAAGACATAATACATCAATCCACCGATTAGCATGGTACTGGTGATCACGCCAAAGGTGGCAAATGCTAATATGGGACCACGCTGCACCTTGAGCTGATCAAAGTTAGTATGCATGGCTCCAGCAAAAAGCAGAAAGCTGAGCATGATCTCCATCAGCACGGTGCCAAAGTCAATCTCTGTGATGAGTTCCTTTAGGGGATTAGTCAGAGAGGCATCGAGCCAGCCCATGATGGTCAATACAAGGCTCATGACAATGGTAATCACCATCGCTCCGATGGTATATGGCAGCTTGACGACTCGCTCATTGATGTAAGCGAAGATCGCAGAGACGACGACCAGGATGGTGATAATGGTGAATAATTCCATAGTTGAGTTACTTCTATCTTATAATGCGTGAGAAAGGTGCCATAGAGGGCAGCTGATTATTTCTGATTCTTAGTTATCTCAGTAAAACAAAGACGACTATGAATGTGTTATCTTTCGCAAAGATATTTTTTTATGAATCAATTAGAAATAGCAACGATCGGAGGGGGATGTTTTTGGTGTGTAGAGGCTGTCTTTCAGGACTTCGCTGGCATCGAAAAGGTGGTATCTGGCTATGCTGGTGGCCATGTGGTCAATCCTACTTATGAGCAGGTCTGTACGAAGACCACAGGTCATGCCGAAGTGATTCAGATTCATTATGACTCATCCATCATCAGCTTTAACGAGATATTAGAGATATTCTGGGCCAGCCATGATCCCACCACGAAGGATCGGCAGGGAAATGACGCTGGACCACAGTATCGATCAGTCATCTATTATCATAACGATGATCAGCGGCAGGCGGCAGAGGAGTCCGCTAAGAATGTAGCGACACAGATCTGGGATGACCCCATTGTCACGGAGATAGAGCCACTGGATGTATTCTACGCTGCCGAGCTATACCATCAGAACTATTATAAGAATAACCAAGGCCAGGGCTACTGCCGCGTGGTCATCAGTCCTAAAGTCAGTAAGATCAGACAGAAATATGCTGCTAAGCTGAAGGCCACCCCAGAAAAAAAGGATGGTCAATATAACAAGCTCACGAATGAAGAAGCCAGAGTCATCCTCCACAAAGGGACAGAGAGACCATTCACAGGAGAGTATGATAAACATTTTGCCGCGGGCACTTACATCTGTCGACAGTGTGAGGCGCCACTGTACCAATCCAGTGCTAAATTTGATTCAGGCTGCGGCTGGCCCGCTTTTGATGATGAGATCGCTGGAGCGGTGAAGCATGTGCCAGATGCTGATGGGCGTCGGACCGAGATCGTCTGCCAAAACTGCGATGGTCATCTGGGTCACGTGTTTACGGGAGAGAGACTGACGGAGAAAAACACACGCCACTGTGTGAATTCGATCTCGATGATTTTCAAGCCAGCATAGTTAACTTATTTTCTAACTGCATCAATAGGTATTTATTCAGCTAATGCTTGTTGCTTGTCAGACGTGATATCTCCGTTCAGCTTCCAATCGAAGAGCGTCACGATGGCATTGAATAAATAGAAAATGTACTTGACTACATTTGCTATATTCATAATCATGATATTCTTGATGAGCTGTACACTATTGTAAAATATCCAATTGAGCCAGGTCTCCTCGTACTTAAATGCATTGGCAAAATTGCCACCAACGGATAAGCCAAAGGTGATAGATACCACAATGAGAAAGGCATGATCATCCTTGCCTCCGAAAAGATAAGCACCTAGATAGACCAGTGCAAATCCGAAGACAATACCAAAGACAAATATCAAGTAGTACCGCAGGTCTTTCTTTCTGATCTGTTGCCCCGCATTCCATTTAAATACGGACAGGCTGTTTAGTAAGAAGGATATTGGGTAGGTCAGAATGGCAGAGTGATTTCCAAAGAGGTAGTCAATCGCTCCAGAATTCACTGAAGTAGCTACGCCAATGGCGTTACCCACGTTGTTTTGTTTGCCGATGAGCCTGGTCGAGAGCAGAGAGAAAATAGCACCTATGATGGACAATAGACCAAGCGGAAATGCCCCCTGGCCCACCATAGACCAAAGGTCAACTATGGCAGTGCCAAACTGAATTTTACCCTGGTAGAAGATCGTCTCATGGAAATCTCTAGATATACACACCAGCAGAATCAGAGCCACTCCTAATAGGTCCAAGTGCTTTGAGTGGACGAGCTTTCTGATAATCGGCGATCTAATCATATATACTTAAATGTAGCAAAGGCCTCTGGGACATAGGATAAGAATACAACAAAATTTTGTCGTAAAGTTTAAGGCCTTATCTTGTTCGTAGCATACATTGTCAGCTCACTTGATCACCGTGTCAAGTGATCCACTGGAGTCATATCATTCTAATCTATGGAGCTATATATACATCCAACTCTTAAAGCCCTCGACCTGTTTTATGGAGAGCTACTCTATGATATAGAAGCCTACACCTCAGTAGCAGAGCACCTCTCTGCAATAGCTCAAAGGATGCACATCGGCGTACGGACGGAGTATCCAGCGATAGCGTCGGAGATTAATAATTACTACCCTCCGATGATCGGTAAATCTGAGAAAGAAATTTTTACTGCTGGGCTCAGTGTAGAGGAGTGCCATGAGGTCATCGCTCATGAGTATGGCTACCAAGATTGGCCAGAGGTACTCAGAGAATGTGCTGATCCCTATGACTGCACGTTCGAAGCGGCTGCCAATGACCTCATCCATGGAAAATATAAAGCGCTACAGCAAAAATTAGAACAGCAGCCCCAGCTGGTCCATCAAAGATCACCCTACGGGCATCAGGCCACACTGCTGCACTATGCTGGTAGTAATGGGGTAGAGATGTGGAGGCAAAGGGTGCCGCAGAATCTTTCTGAAATCGTACGTCTGCTGCTGAAGATGGGAGCAGACAAGGACGCGACAATGAAAGTATATGGTGGAGATCATGATACGCTAAGCATGGTTAAAACAAGTGCTCATCCCTATGCAGCCGGCGTAGCTGACTCCGTCATAGCTGCTTTGCAAGGTGTATGACTTTCTGCTGCATGTACAATCATGATGTGTAATTAAGGCTCCCAAGCGGATGATTAATCGTTGTTATTTGCATTCAGTTCTTAAACTTAAAACATATCAAATAGGCTTGAATGCGCAATTTTAATAACTTTAGAGCGAGATGAATATCAGACTAGTAGCATTCGGAATTGCTAAGGATATATTGAGGCAGCGCGAGATGACCCTCGATTTCTCAGGGCAGAGTATATTTGACTTGAGGCAGCAGCTTTTTTCTAGCTATCCAGAATTTGCCAGATTAAAAACGATCAGTTTTGCTGTACATGATAGTTATCAAGATGATGCCTTTTTACTTACAGAAAGTGACGAGGTGGTCCTGATACCTCCCGTGTCAGGAGGGTAGCAGTGTAAGCTATGGCATGTAAAATAGACATACAAGTAGTAGAAGAAGAGCTGAGCGCTGCGCAATGCGAAGCACATGTCACTGATGACGGTGCAGGGGGGACGGTGGTCTTCATCGGTACTGTCAGAAATCAGACGCAGGGTAAGGAGGTGAAGCGATTAGAATTCGAAGCCTACAGGCCCATGGCAATCAAGGAAATGGAAAAAATAGCACATCACATCGCTCAGGTGTGGGACGCGATAGCGATATCTATGCATCATCGAGTGGGCGTATTACAGATACAAGAAGCTGCAGTCATTATAGCTGTATCCACCCCACACAGGGTTGCTGCCTTTGCGGCATGCCAATACGCTATTGATACCCTGAAGGAGACAGTGCCGATCTGGAAGAAAGAAATTTTTTCTGATGGAGAGATCTGGGTGGCAGCCCATCCATAGATATACACGACAGTTAAAAGTCTTGATGCCTTAGCCTACAGTATTTGACTGAGTTGGCCCATCGCGTATATGATGTCAGTCCCCATCTCTTTTACTTTGGCTCGGTACACCTCACTCTCTTGCGTGGTATCATCAGCCTGCTTCGGGTCTAAGTAAGGGATGAATAATCTCTGTGTTGCTCCTATTATAATGGGACACTTCTCATCTGCACTATCACATACGATCATGGCTATGTAGTCCGCTGATGGATTCTCAGGGTCATCATAAGTCTTCGAAAAGTACGATTGTTCAGATGATGTATCAGCTGTAAGCTGCAGTGCATATCTGGGATTTTCGCCCCCACTGACCTCTTGAAGCTTGATGCCGTGAGACTGGATGGCACTCACCATGCGATGATTAAAGGCAGTGGCCTCAGTACCACCACTGCAGGCTGCGAAGGGTGTGATGTGAAAATGGTGTGCTGCGAGCTCAAACCACAACTGGCCAAGCTGGCTTCTTCGAGAATTATGCGTACAGATCACATTGATGCTGATCTGTCCCGTATTTTTATACAGATCATGCATCGCCTGTACCAGGAGTTCAAGATCAAATTTTCTTTCTGCGCTGATATTATCAGTATCAGCTTGCAGCATCTTTATCAGGTTTTTCATTCTATGAAAGCGTGTAGGGTTTTAATTTAGATCATTCATCTTACTATTGTCAGGTCGATGAGATCATTCATACTGTGAGCTATTAACATATGATAATAAAACGTTATTTTTGTCTGGAATATGACACATAGTTTCAACACCAGAAAATTCAGCACAGCTAAAATTAAGATAAAATGATCAGTATTATTTATAAGTCGCTTGTTATTAGCATACTGTGTGTGTTAGTATGCAGTCAGATCGATGCGCAGGATCATTCAGTCGCCCGCGAATGGAATGAAGTCGTGCTGGAGTCAATTCGTAATGATCTGGCCAGACCAACGGTACATGCGCGCAATCTATTTCATACCTCAGCTGCCATGTACGACGCTTGGGCCATCATCAATGGCGTACCCAATACTTACTTTGGAAATGTAGATGTGGAGGGTTTTGAGTTTGATGCGGAGTCCTTTGTACTGCCAGATAGTGTAGATGTGAGGGTGGCTCAGGAGACCGCCATCAGCTATGCCTGTTATCGACTCATCTTGTATCGATTCAGGTTTTCGCCTGGGGTACAGAGTATCTATACCAGTGCGAATCTACTCTTTCAAGAATTGGGCTACAATCCAGATTTTTTCAGCAGCGATCTCAGTACTGGCGATCCCGCTGCCTTAGGCAATTACATCGCAGAAAAGGTCATCGAATATGGCCAAGCAGACAACTCGAATGAGTCCAGAAATTTTGCAAATAAGCATTATCTTCCAGTGAATAACGCCTTTGCCCCAAAGCAATTTGGGAATCAAAGTGTCAGTGATCTCAATCGATGGCAGCCGCTCTCTTTGGATGTATTTATTGATCAGTCCGGTAATCAAATTTTTGGTAATACCCCACCATTTTTGAGCCCAGAATGGGGCAATGTCACACCATTCGCACTGCAAGAGGATGATCTTACCGTGTACACGCGAGATGGTTTTGACTATAAGGTCTATCATGATCCTGGCCCTCCGCCATTCGTAGAGAGCGAGCCAGGTGCTGCAGGCTATAACGAATTCCAGTGGGGATTCGCCTTAGTGTCAGCCTGGGGATCACACTTAGATCCCGCTGATAGTGTCAAGGTTGATATATCTCCAGCTACGATTGGAAATAATCCTCCCTTACCGAAGACGATAGCGGGGCTGAGGGATTTTTATCAATTTGAATCGGGAGGAGATGCCAGTCAAGGTCATGAGCTGAATCCAGTGACGGGTCAGCCATATGAGCGTAATGAGGTACTTCGAGGAGACTTTACTCGTGTCTTAGCAGAGTTTTGGGCAGATGGACCAGACAGTGAGACACCACCAGGTCACTGGTTCACCATACTGAATGATGTCATGGACCATCCTCTTTTTGTCAGAAAGTTCGAAGGCACTGGTGAGGAAATAGATACTTTAGAGTATGATGTGAAAGCCTATTTCACGCTCGGAGGGGCCATGCACGATGCCGCGATCTCAGCTTGGGGTGTAAAGGGCTGGTACGACTACATTAGACCGGTGTCCGCTGTAAGAGCGATGGCAGAGTTAGGACAGTGTACTGATAGCACCTTGGCGAATTATCACCCTTATGGCTTGCCACTGATCGACGGATACATCGGGGTGATCACTCCAGAAGATCATAATCCACCATACATTGACACGTCAGAACTTATCTTCGTAGAGGGGCAGCGCATACCGGTCATCGGGCAGCTGAAACTCAGGACCTGGGCGGGTCCAGACTACATTAGGAATCCCCAAGTGGATCAGGCAGGCGTGCAGTGGGTGCAGGCTGGCCGATGGTGGCCCTATCAGCGCCCTACTTTCATCACGCCTAATTTTGCGGGCTATGTATCAGGTCATTCTACCTACTCCAGAGCTGCTGCAGAGGTCTTGACACTCATGACGGGTGATTCATACTTCCCTGGTGGAGTTGGAGAATTTTTGGCTCCTAAGAATGAATTTTTAGTATTCGAGGAGGGACCATCAGAGGACGTCTTGCTTCAGTGGGCTACCTATCAAGATGCATCAGATCAGACCAGCCTCTCCAGAATCTGGGGTGGTATACATCCACCTGCGGACGACATTCCTGGGAGGCTGATGGGACAGAAGATCGGCGTGGATGCCTATTTCTATGCTCGTACATTTTTCAAGACGAGCAGTACTGACTATGAGCCAATAGATCGATTTTCAGGCATAGATGTATTTCCTAATCCGATCCATGCAGGCGAAGCCATCAGAATTCAACTGGATACAGATGATACTGCTGTAAATATCAGACTCAGCGATCTACAGGGGAAAGTCCTGTATGCTGGCACTCAGAGCGGATCCACTTTTAGGATAGCTACAACAGGATTTCCTGCGGGTGTCTACATATTAAATGTACTTTCGGAAACTAAAAGTGGAGTCATGAAGGTTATCCTTCAGTAATCCCCGCCAGAAGACTGCTGATTATTTGACCCTTGATAAAGCTGTCATTTTTAATTTATCTAACTAAATAACATATACAATAATCCGATAATGAAATGTCTATGGACGTAGCTAATTAAGCTATTCAATTGGATGAATAAATTAATTATTTGCTGATAGGCTTTCGTTTCAAAACACTAACTTATGAAAAATGTACTCTTGATTACAGCCTTGGCAATAGGCCTTTCGGCATGTTCTACTGTCAAAAATTTATTGGTAGAGCCATCTGCCTTAGAGACGATTACAGCACTTAAGACCATTCTGGAAAGTAGCGCTGGTAAAGCTGTCGATGCATTAAAGACGATCAAACAAGGAGAAGATGCTCTGCCAGATGAGCTGAAGCCTGTCTTAGCCACACTCAAGACACTCGGCCTCGAAGACCAGATCGATGATGTCGAAAAGGCTGTCGTAGATGCTTCTGCAGTAGCAGCTGTAGAGAGTGAGGCCATCATTAGAGATGCGATCAAAGAACTGAAATTTAGTGATGCCGTATCAGTAGTGTTAGGCGGTGAGGATGCTGCTACGCAGGTGCTTAAGAATGCTATGTACACCACCGTAAAGAAGAGATACAGCGAAAGACTGGAGTCAGAGCTGGATAAGAAAGATGTCACAAAATACTGGCCTATGGCTACCAGTGCGTATAATCTATTTGCCAAAGAAAAGGTTAAAGGCAATCTATCAGACTATATTTCTGAGCGTGCGGTAGATGCACTTTTCGTCGGTATGGCTGCAGAAGAGAAGATCATCAGAGGGGATTATACTAGAATGGGTAATGCCGTCGTCACTAAAGTCTTCGATTACTACACCAAGAATAAAGAGAGCTAATTAAGCTTATAGCTTTAAGATCACTTATCAGGCATTTATGATTTCGAATCATAAGTGCCATTTTTTTAATGATGAATCACTTCTAAGCAATCATTGAAATACCTAACTTTGAAATGATCTTACAACAATAGTAGGCTTCATGGCATTAAGATCATGAGTCCACATTTATTTTGATTAGTATCGTAATAAAGCCAGTATCATGACTAAGAATCCACCATCTAAGCAAGACCTCTTCACCTCCCCCGATTACTATAACATCGATGATCTGCTATCAGAGGAGCACATCCTCATCAGAGGCTCCATCAGAGACTGGGTGAAGCGTGAGGTCAGCCCCATCATCGAAGAGTACGCGGAGAAAGCAGAATGCCCGACCCATCTGTTCAGACAGCTGGGAGACATCGGAGCATTGGGCCCAAGCTTACCCGAGAAGTATGGCTGTGGTGGTATGGATGAGATAGCCTATGGCATCATCATGCAGGAGTTAGAACGAGGCGATAGTGGCATCAGATCGATGGCCTCAGTCCAAGGCTCACTGGTCATGTACCCCATCTACAAGTATGCGAGCGAGGACATAAAGCAAAAATTTCTACCTAAGCTGGCCACGGGGGAGCTCATCGGGTGTTTTGGACTGACCGAACCTGATCATGGCTCTAATCCAAATGGGATGCTCACTAACATCCGTGATGCAGGAGATCACTACATCCTGAATGGATCCAAAATGTGGATCACTAACTCACCCATAGCCGATCTGGCAGTGGTGTGGGCTAAAGACGAAGATCAGGTCATCAGAGGGCTCATCGTAGAGAAAGGTATGGCAGGATTCTCGACTCCAGAAATCCATGGTAAGTGGTCGCTCAGAGCTTCCATCACAGGGGAGCTGGTATTTGAGGATGTGAAGATCCCTAAGGAGAATGTCTTCCCTGAAATCAAAGGGCTCAAAGGTCCACTCTCATGCCTGTCTAAAGCCAGGTATGGTATCTCTTGGGGTGCCATCGGAGCGGCCATGGACTGCTACGAGTCAGCACTTCGCTACTCTAAAGAACGGATACAGTTCGGCAAGCCTATAGGTCAATTCCAACTCACGCAAAAGAAGCTGGCTGAAATGATCACTGAGATCACTAAAGCACAGCTGCTATCCTGGAGACTGGGTAGCCTGCTGAATGAAGGGAAAGCCACACCAGCGCAGATATCTATGGCCAAGCGTAACAACGTGCATATGGCCCTGGAGATAGCCAGAGAAGCCCGGCAAATACACGGCGGTATGGGGATTACTAATGAATATCCAGTAATGAGACACATGATGAATCTGGAGACAGTACTCACTTACGAAGGCACGCACGATATCCATCTGCTGATTACTGGCTTAGATGTGACGGGACTTAATGCGTTTAACTAGAGAGCTACTATTCGTCTAAGGATCTATCCTTGATCTATGAGGTGAAGGTGAAAATACTGTGGGTAGCCTGTATCTATGTGTTAGTCACCAACAGTAAATTTTAGAATTAAAAAGCGAGAAGCTATATCGACATAGAATGAATGCCATATCAGTACACTATGTGATGGCTGCATCTCTCTCTTTGGTCGAGACACGCTGTTGTACCGTCAGACACTAAAGATCACTTCTCTTTACCGAGTTAGAGAGCTGATTCGCATAGCAACATCCTCTTTACAGACTTAATACCCAGCTTTGATTTGGCTTTTGGTGGCCTGATTGGGTGTGAGGATGCTCGTCTTCGCTAAGGGGTAGCCCAGAGCTCGAAAGGCAAATTCGCACTCTTCATAAATGCGATTTTTGTCGATGGGGGACTCTTTATGATTATTCTTCTTGTAGTTTTTCTTGGCATTTACATAGTCCCGCATGTGGGGTAGGGCGCTGGGAAAGGTGTCGTAGCCAAATTTTTCATAGATCGCTTCTAACTGGGACAGGGGATCCTTCTCAAAATCCTCAAATCTTAGATCATAGAGATTCTCTTGTGGTATCAATTCTTTCTCTACCAAGAGCTTGCTCATGGAGCTTTTGTAATAGTAGAAGATCTTGTCATGGAGCTCTTGCTCGCTGAATTCTTGTAGGAACTGTGTGGTGACCACCTTATTATACATCAGATAGGTAGAGGGGATCACGGAGAGCGGATTTCTGTAGATATGGATGAATTTAGCTTTTGGGTACATCCGGAGCAGCTCCTTGACCCGACCCGTGTTATGCGGGTTTTTCATCAGTACTTTTTTGCCAGGATGGACAAGTGAGATCTTTGTCATCATCCGCTTATAGGCCTTCTGCCAGCTGCTTCTCTCTTCGGCTGTGACATCGTTAAAGAGAGCGTATTTATTAAAGTACTTTTCATTTTTAGGAAACCAGAAGCTGTGACTGGCGCTCTCCAATGCGTAGGTAGAGATTGCATTCTCTTCCTCTGCTGGGATATCAATGGAGACCTCGATGTTATCTTGAGGCCGCTTATGAGGTACGAGAGGTGTAAATATTTTCTTGAATAGCTTGCCACCGATGGTCGTGATATTAGGGATGAATGCCTGATAGACGGACAGAAAGCCGAATGATTCGTCTTTAGCCAGAAGATAATGTAGATAGGTGGTACCACTTCTCCAATGGCCTATAATAAAGAGTGGCTCGTCATTTACTGTGATGGATCGGGTCTTATACCAGAAGACGATGCGATCGAGTATCTGAAAGGGGGTGGACAGAACAGAAAAAAATGTGATTTTTAACGCATCCCAAATCCTGAATCTACTGACACCTCTATTATCTATTAAAATTTTTAACCACGTAATCGGGTTAATGGTGTAATAGATATGAGCAGCAGGTATTTTATCTTTTGCCATATCTTGCTATATCCTATATTCTCTCTGTTAAGAGGCACAATATAGCGATAGCCTCGATAATTCGTGGTAAAAATCGTAAAACTTCCGATTCATTATGCTGGCCAAGAACTGCGTAAATCGCTGATAATCAATATTTATCGATGCATATGAATGGCGTACTTGATAAAGTAGGCTACTGTTCTAAAGCCCGGATCAATCTCTGTGCTTCTTCGTATTTCCAGGAGTCTTCTGGCATGGCTCTTAGCCAGGATATGGCCGCAGCATCAGACTGCAGCACTTGACTCAGTGACAGATACCAGCTGATCTCTTCTCTTAATTGTTCTGAAGGATTCTGCTGCAATGACCCTTTTAAGCTTGCGGCTGCTGCTGGATAATCGTTCAGCTGTAACTGTGCTAAGCCTAAGTAATACAGGTCATCAGCAAGCAGCATGGACATGTCTGCATAAGCTGCAATAGCTGCTTGATATGATTTTTGATTGAATGCCTGGATGGCTGTGATGCGCTGCTGGTCGTCGCTAATCTGCCCTTTAGCAGCTCTGATATCGTACATCTCCGCTGAGGCTATGTAGTCTTTAGCGAGCTCGTCTGCAGATACCTGGCTGGAGAAAGGCTTTAATGACCATAGTAGTATGATCAAGACCGCTGCTACAGCTGCCAGCGTCAGCCAAAGTTTGACATTTCTTTGTTGAGCTGGATTATCCTTGTCATTTTGCTGAGTGGTGCCGTATTCTTTTCCCAGTTTATCAGCCCATTCGGACTTTAATTCCGCGTCGAACTTCCTGTCGATTAACTGCTCAATGAGTTTTTCCTGCTGTGCGGGAGGTGTAGAAAGATCTAATATTTTTTTGATGTCAGACATCTTGATATGCTTTAGAGTGTTTGGCGAATAAATTTTTTAATTTTCCCAGGCAACGTTCTTTTTGCTTCCTTATGCTGGAGGCTGACTTACCTACTTCATCAGCGATTTCAGCAAGCTTCGCCTTTCCATAGAAATGCAGCTTGAGTAAGTCCTGGCACTCTCGGCTCAGCTCAGGCCACGACTGATCTAATACGCTTATATCCATCTCATCAGGAGTGATAATACTTGCTTTCATTCCGACAGGTGTCATCGTACTTTTTTTTGCTGACATATTCTTCAGGTATACTTGTGTCGCCATCTTCGTGAAGAGATACCTCAGATTGCCATATTTGATCTTATCTAAGAGGATTCTTCTTCTGAAGTCTAGTAGTGTATCCATGGTGGCGTCATATGCATCTTCATATGAAGCGCGATAGTTTTTTTCTATATAAGCAATGCAATCCTTGAAGTGTGACAAGAAAATTTTTTCGAAAAGCAACAAATCATCTGATTTCAGCTGTAGTCTGAGCTGCTCAAACTCCTTTTCGCTGAGACCGAAATTATTTTTCATGTGTTTAAATTTCAGTGCAAAATACCAATCGGCAAGATACTCCGCTTAATCAACCATTTGGCCGTATTAGTTATCTACGTCATAGACGATACATCTGGTAAAATATAGATCTGAATGATAATCTACAAATGACCAAGCTTAATTACTCGTTTGGCTGTCTCGATTATCTACGACATAGACGTTTTGTAAGTGCAAAATTAAGGACAGAATCGCTATCAGCAAACAGCTGTGTGTTTACATCGAGACCAGATGCTCACGAAATACTGGATTGACTGTGGCTATATATAGACATCAGGCTGATGCAATGAGCAGTAAAAAAACCAGATTTTTCACGCCCTCGATTGTCGTAATTATCCAAGTCACCAGGCCTTACCGGCTATATAAAAGCGCAATTCAAGCTCAAATAATGCATAAAATTGTGCAATTTACATGATGTGTCATATATTTTCCAACAGATGCAGGCTGAGGAATCTGCATAATGGAAGTATGGCTGAGAAGAAATAAAGTGTAATTGATGTCACGTTTTCCCTATTTCACACTTATACCAGTAAGTATGCCATCACCAGACTTAATAATGATAAGGAAACTCCTGTTTACATCCATCAGTATATTGATCATGGCTGTCTCCAGCAATGCACAAGCTGATGCATTTCAATACATTGTCCTCGTAGATCCAGCGGCTTCGGCAGCAGCTATAAGTGATGTTAGAGCCGAACTGAATTCAGACCTGGTGGCAGGTATGGGGTGCAGTGAATTTAACATAGAAGTATGGGAGGTAAGGAGTTTTCCTTATCAAGATCCAGGTAACAACAGAATCATCACCGACATAGACGGGACGATCGGCAATGCATCTGGTAAAACGGAAATCGATGGAGTGGGGCTTAACTACCTGACCGACATCATACGTGGCTTACCTGAAGTGAATACTTGTATGAGCTATAATAACCTTCTCCCGCAGCGAGGCTGTGATGCTGTGACTGTCGCCTTCTGTGATACAGGGATAGGGCAGTACAGCGGTCTTGGATCGATCAATAGTCCTCTACCTATCAGTAACTATGATGGCTATGACTTTGTCAATGATGATCCTGACCCATCTGATGATCATGGCCACGGGACACACATTAGCTCTGCTGCCATTCTCACCATGAACTATACTCCCGCCTGTGTGGGTGATAATTATAAGTACTTATTCTACAAGACTCAGGCCGCGGATGGTACTGGTAACATCGCTGATTTGATTTCGGGTATCTGTGAAGCCTATAACAATGATGCGGACATCATTAATCTGAGCCTCAGT
This sequence comes from uncultured Saprospiraceae bacterium, assembly GCA_937929945.1. Lineage (GTDB taxonomy): Bacteria > Bacteroidota > Bacteroidia > Chitinophagales > Saprospiraceae > CALFUK01. The sequence goes on along the minus strand of CALFUK010000003.1, from coordinate 32,829 downwards.
TATCCAGATCTGGTGTACAAGACTGAGTTTGATGCGCTGTCCTACGTCATAGATCGAGTCACCGAATCAGGGGTCGCAGTCATCACGGCTGCGGGCAATGATTCCTATGACAATGATCAGCCTGTCGCTTATCTGCCAGCTTCCTATCCTCATGACCAGATTAGTGTCGGTTCTGCTGACTGCAATGGCGATCTCAGCAGTTTTAGCAATTTTGGCGACCGGGTGCATGTCGCTTTTAGAGGCGAAGGGATTAGAGCTTATAATATCGACTATAGCAGTATGATCAGTCAGAGCGGCACCTCGCAGGCTACTGCCATAACATCAGCTGTGGCAGCTCTAATACTATCTAACGTAGATGTATCGCCTCAGAAACTCAAGTGCGCGCTTGTCGCTACATCTACACCTACACAAGGATTGGATGGCGTGGTGCTTGCTGATGGACTGTTAGATCCCATCAGCGCGTTGCAATATTTGGCGAATGGTGAGACCTGCAGTCTGCCATGTATTTCCAATCTGCAATTAGGCAATAATGCTCTTCCGTCGGATGCATACCGCGCAGAAGAAACCATCATAAGTCAAAACTTGATCCAGAATGATATGAATATTGGCTTCAAAGCAGGTCAATCAGTAAGCCTAGGAGAATCCTTCGAAGTCGAGCAGGGAGCTACATTTGATGCCTCTATCGCGCCCTGTCAGTAGATTGCTGATTAAATTGTATTTTGATCATGCATGGATCAATTGCTGAAGGTTCTTCTATTATTATTTATGGTTCTGGTTTCTCCGAGGACAGCCATACTGCAAGAGCTGACGGCGGAGTCTATTCTGGCAGAAGTTAATTCTAACTTATCTAACGCACGCTTCTCAGCGAATGTCAATTACATCGATTCGCTGGCTAAGACGCCAGGCTTCAAGGCAATGGATTGTCATCAGAAAGGTACCATCTACCATAAGCTTGGGGTGTCACACTACCAGCTTAATCATTTCTTGGCGGCTAAATCTGTGTTTAGAGACTCTGTCCTCTCTGTATGGGATCGCTGTGCGGGGGTGTCTCCTGGAGAGCAGGGAAAGACCTTATTCAATATAGGTATCGTCAATCAATACCTGAACCAATACAACGAAGGAAAGCTATATCTGGACCAGGCGCTGGTCAAGTTAGAATCAGACACTGATATCTCGATTACGCGCTATGTCAGATACTACCGAGATATTGCTGCTTTTTATTTTACATTTAATGACTACACCTTAGCCACCCTGTACTTACAAAAAGCGAAAGCTAAGGCCATGGATATATTAGACGAGATCGATCGGAGAGTCTTCTTGGCTGATCTAAACTACCAATGGGGTAAAGTACACAGAGCCAGAGCAGAATATGGTCCAGCTCAAGAGAAAATCCAGGCAGCAATAGACCTTCGAGAGCCCCTGTTAGATGGCGCTAAAGATGTTGAGACATTTAAATATTACCATGGCCTTGCTGCTGTATATTTTGACCAGCAGAGATTTCTCTTAGCAGAGCAGACGGGGCGTAGCAGTCTGCGATTCATCGATCCAGCAGTCGATAGCGTCAGGTTAATGGAGACCTATGAGATATTTGCAGAGGTGAATAAGACGCTGCAGAAACCAGATGCTTCGATGACTTATCACCAGAATATTTTGGACTTCTCTGTCAAGAATCTAAACTACTCCGAAGACTATATGCGACTCGCTCGCACCTATGCGAATATGGCAGAGCTGGATACTATGCGGCAGGATTATTCCCGTGCGCTGGAGCGAGTGGAGCAAGCACTAAGTACTCTCCGATTAGATAAACAGTCAGGTACAGGGTCTACATACACTCCTTCGATCAAAGAGCTGATCACTGTAGATCGACACCAATACATCACCACGCTGGCACTGAAAGCTGAGATCCTCAGCCAGAAATATGAGCGAGGACCCAAGGATGTAAAGGATCTTACATCTGCCTTACTGATGTATCAAAAAATAGACAGCTTATTCTCAGCCAAGATCATGGACCTGCGGACAGAGGACTCACAACTAGATTATCTAGAGTCAGTGCATTTATACTACGGGCGTGCCATCGAGACCTGTCTAGCACTCTATCGGTCGACAGATGATGAGCAATATGCGGAGCAGGCCTTACTTTTCGCCTCTAAGACTAAGGCACTGATACTGCTGAACACGGTGAAAGTAGATCAAGTGATCTCGGAAATGTCAGATTCGACTAAAAGCCAAAATAGAATCAACCAGTCAAGTCGGGTGAACGAATTATACTTAGCGCTCTATGACCAGACACTTGATTATGATTCTATATCCTCACTCTACTTTTCTGCTCAAAGAGAACTGTCAGTAATCAATGAAAGCTTGCTATCGGAATCTGACGAACTAAGTTTTACTTATCAGAATCTCTTAGAGCCTCTTCGTCTGGATGAGGTACAGTCCGCCTTAGCTTCTGAAGATGTGTTAGTAGAGTATTTCTGGACAGATGATCAGCTGCACCAGTTTTGGATTAGCACTGATGATTACATCATCATCACACGCGAAGTGGATGATCAGCAGCTGCAGCTCATGCATGCATTTATTGGGCAGTGTGGCGACCCAGCCACCAGCTCATTGGATATTCTGTCTAAAGGAAAGCAGCTGTACGACTACTTGTTAGGCGAGGGACTGGCACAGATGAATCGATCAGCGCCACAGCTGATCATCATACCAGACGGGCCGCTGTATAGTATCGCATATGATGCTTTGAGCCAAGACGGGAAGGACTACCTGCTGAGCACTATACCGACCGCGTACAGCTATTCGAATCGGCTGCTGTCTAAATCCATATTGGAGACGGAGCAGGCATACGTTGGCTATGGTACAGCTTATTCGGCTCGTTTTAATGAGCGCATACACCAGCAGAATATCATCGAAAAAACTAACTTTCTGCCAGCGCTTCAGCTGACAGAACAAGAGATGGATACAGGAGCCAAGCTTTGGGGAGGCGCACACTATCTGAATGAGCGGTCGACTAAGGCTCACTTTCTGCAGCAAGCCTCTTCGAGTATCCTGCACCTATCACTTCACGGTATTGTGGACGATGACTTACCAGCTAATTCCTGCATTCTGTTTGATGATCGGGCTGAAGATTTTATCCTGCGAGCTTCTGAGATGTATACTCGTGGTGAACCACATGATCTGGTCATCCTTAGCTCTTGTCACAGTGCTTCTGGAAAAATCTACAGGGGAGAGGGCGTACAGGGTATGAGTAAAGCCTTCTTAGTGTCTGGAGCTAATACCGTCCTGTCCAGTCTATGGTCCGCTAGTGAACAGTCCTCTCTACAGATTATCAGCCACTTTCTGCACTCGCTGAAGAAGGGATCATCGCGACAGTCAGCTCTCTGGGAGGCAAAGAAAAAGTATGTCGCATCTGCATCACCAGTCGCGCGGCATCCTTATTACTGGGCTAATTATGTATTGATCGGAGACGCATCATTAGTTATAAGACAGAGTTTTCCGATTGAGATTTTATTGGGATCTGGGCTCGCTATTTTAATGTTGGTGCTGTATTTTCTCCTTAAGAGAAAAGTCTAACCCAGCTCAAATGATAACGAGTAGAGGAAGTCACTACCCAGTTATGTGATAATTAATTATGATAGTCCTGATTATGCACTAAGGTAGCTCCGCAAACAGAACATCCGACCGCACTACCTGCTCCTCCTGCATGTCCGCTTGGGCAGGTATAATGCCACACGCCCGCAGCATTTTGCGGAGGCTCTGGTACGGCCTGTGTCGGTGGTAGGGCTCCCGCAGCACCAGCTGCTGCAGTTCCAGCCGCTGCTGTACCACTGGTCGTGACTGTAGGTGATGGTGCTGTCTGAGCATCATGCCATGCCTGATTATGTGTATACTCTGATCCACACACGGGGCATGTACCTGCGGCATCTCCTCCGCTACCTTCACAGTTATTAGCACAAAAGTAGTGCTGTATGCCACTGATGGCTGATCCAGCAAGTGTCGCCGCTGATTGATTAGCAGCTTGTATTCTAGCTGAATCGAGGATTGGAGCTGGTCTTTCAGGCTTGCCATTGCAAGACATGATGATGGCAGCGACTAATATGATGGCACAAACTTTAATGTTCATAATGGCTTCTCTTTAAAGGAAAAATTAAAAGTATTAAAAAATATGGGCTAAATCACTACTATATAGTTATTTCGGCGATAGGCGAAGATGTCGATTGATCACAGTCACAATACAAGTACCTCCTCAGGTAAGGACTGGCCATGCGTATCAGCAGTGGGTGACTACACATCGATTCCTATATTTTTCATCAGTTGGGTGGCGTTAAAGCTTTTGCTAACTCCGGGCCGCAGTTGGTAATCGAATATGAGCTGGTCGTCTACTACTTCTACTTCGAAACAAACATTTTCGATGCTATCTGGATGTTGATTCGCCAGTTCTCCCAGAGCTAAATCATGTGTGGATATGAGTCCTGCTCCTTGATGTTTTATAAGCTGCATGATTAGTGCTTTGGCTCCTTTGTGTCGATCATTGGAGTTAGTCCCTTTTAGGATTTCATCCATGAGAAAGTACACATCATTTCGTTTCTTGACCTCATCCAAGACCATTTTGATCCGCTTCAGCTCAGCGTAGAATGATGAGGTGTTTTCATCCAATGCATCTAAGGTCCTCATGCTGGTGTAGAGATCCAGATAGGGCAGTTCTAGCTTTGCAGCGCACACTTTAGCCCCAGTATTAGCTAAGACTATATTGATTCCAATGGTCCTAAGGAAGGTGCTTTTACCTCCCATATTTGACCCAGTCACAACTTTTATGTGAGTCCTACTCGGGCTCATGAAGTCGTTGGTGATGCGACTGCCACTTGGGATGAGTGGATGACCTATAGCTGTAGCCTTGATGACAGCTGCGCTCGTGACGGATGGATAGGTCCAGGTCGGATTATTGTATCCCATATTAGCCAGAGATGATCTGGACTCAAACCAGCCTATAGCATCAAACCAAGATTTCGCTGATGCTTGGTTTTTGTCTTTCCATGTCTGAATGGCATGGGACCAGTAGTAGTCCCAGGGGAAGATGAGATTGATCATGATGCCAAAAAAACTATTCCTGAGGTCTAACTGATTGAGGCAGTAGGCGAGGCGCTTAATCTTCTTTGAAGCTGTAGACTCATCAGTGATACAGGCCTTTTGTTGGCTCCTTAGTAATGAGGAGGCGAAAGATTCCTGCTCTATGAGTGCTACAGAATCTGCCAGACTGACTAAAGTCTTAGCATGACGTGTAGCATCTGATTGAAACTGGCCAATGTCTTTACTGTATTTGAGGGCGAAGAGGCCACCAGGAATAAATGCTAACAGCATACTTAAGTCAGGTAGATAGAGATAGCATAGATAGATGAGAATGGTGGTGATCAGTGGAATGAGAACATAATAGATCCTGCTGAATTTTATGGTTGAGGGTTGCTCGATCCACTTTAAGAATCTGTGGTCGAATGCTTTTATTTCCTCATTGAGCGCTGTGTAGGCATAGAGTTCTTGTCGAAACGTGACTTTTTGTTCTAATTCAGATAGAGCATTGTGGTGGTGGCTGATGATGTCGGGATCAATGCCATTCTTATACAGATCAGCTAGTTGATTTATACCGAAGGATGTATTGCTGCGGCAGCTGTACTGGAAGAGACTCTTATGGCCAAATACATCGAGATCATCGACATATGGATGATCTCTATCCTGATATTGACCGCCAGAGTGCCATACATCATATTCGTAGTCTAAGCTGGACAGCTCATTTTGATTGAGCTGCATGATCTGATTGACGATGTTCTTGCGTTTCGTGATTTTAAGGTGAGCTTTCACCAGCTGATAGAAGAGACTGATGCCTGCGTAGATGACGATGATGCCAGCCAGGAGGTGATACTGAAAAGCCAGTATGATCAGAGCTATCAAGAGAAAAAATGATACAAGTCTTAGATAGAAATAGCTCTTATGTTTTTTCTGAAGAGCTTCAGATTCCTTCTGATATGACTTGAGAATGCCTTCATATTCGGCTCTCCTTTTCATGGAACTAAAGTAATCAATTTACTTGCTTAAATTGGTAATACTTTACGACTTAGATGCTATGGGGCAGGTGGAAATGCAGAGCACCCGAAGTCCTGGATATGGAATCAAATTTCATTCAGGCCCCAATCATAATCAGCATAGGATATGGAGAAATCGCTGGACATCTTTTGGTCTAGGTATGGAGCGATATACTCTTGCAATTTTCTTCCCTTTTTCGTAAAATCTCCTTTGTACCATTGGAATATCTTGGATAGTTCAGCCCTGCCATCCTTGAATGTATTGTGGCCTTCATCATTGATGAATTGCTTGGTAGCCTTCTCTAATTGGTCATTGACTGTCTCTGCTGCAAAGGCTTCAGGAAGCAGTGGCGGACATGATATAGAGGCACAGTTGATTGCAAAGTGTATTCTTGGTTCATCGAATGACTTACGGAGTATGCCGTGTTCGATATTGGCGAGGTCATATTTCTTTCCCTCGATATTGATGAATTTGATATCCCATACAGAGTTAATGAAGGAGATACCTGATTTGACGTCTTTGATGCTTTTTACAGGATAATTATCGACGATGAGCTTCACCGTGAAGGCATTATAGGCATTGATCCAGTACGCGAGCTGCTCATCGTCAGACCACTTTTTATTCGGGTGGCTGGACTCTAAGAGACTGATGTATGCTTCTAATTTCGCTTTGTCATTGATGATCCCCTGATAGTCCACGCGACCTTTATCTTTGACGTGATTGATTAGTATGTCATTCCATAGTTCATGACTGATGGGTGAAGAGTTAGAGCTTGCCAATACTGGATTCTTTTTTTTATTGAATAAATCGATGACTGAGGTACAACTACTACAGGCAAATAAAAATAAGATCATAATCCATTTCATAATTTAAATTTCAAGGCGAAATGCCAATCTGCAAATAACTAAGTTCAATCATCCACTTGGGTGTCTTAGTTATCTACGTCATAGACGTTTCATATGTTTAAATTTTTAGAACCGAATGCCTGTCAGCAAATAACGAAGTTCACCTTTGGGTGTCTTAATTATCTGCGTCATAGACCTTTCATATTCAGGGGGTTAATACTGAATGCCTGTCTCTAACTTATTAAGTTAAACCATCCACTACAGGATGAATTCGCATTTGTAATATGTGACATGCACTTTTGCAAAAGTAAGGGTGCTTCGACACTGTTGCAGCATCTTGTGAGTCATTTGTTTTATTCTGGACAAATGAGTCGAGAAGTGGCTTGGAGAATGAACTATAGGACTGCCTTATATTTTGTAGCGAGTACCGATATTGAAGGATACAGAGTTGAGTTTGACGTCACGAGGTCCCAGCTTTGTAGATAGAAGATTATTCTTGTACACAGCATCAAAGAATACTTTCATTCGGTTGATTCTTTTCTCTATGCCTAAGCCTACTTGAGCTGTCAGATAAAAATTGTGCTTGAAGTGTCCACCATCCAATAGACCTTTGTGAAAGTCAGCCTGTCGATATCTAGCGGCTTGATTGAGGGCATAGTCTGGTCTTGGGTCTCCTCTTTTGAGTAGATCATCGTAGCTGTATTCAGCGTACATCACCCCATTAACAGCAAGTCCACCTACGAGGTACGTGTGTAGTTTGTCAGGATTTCCAATATGACGTCTGTACTGAAAAGGCAAATGAATGATTTGAAATTTTTCTTGCACATGGTCTCTAATATAGTAGCTCTTGTTGACTTCTATCTGCTCTTTGATTTTCGGATCATAGATTTTGACAGAGTAATAGATTCCAGTGAAGAATTCGTTTTGCCCTTTGGTGATACTATAATTGATTCCGTTAGTCAAGCCGGTGGTGACAAAGTCTCGAGGTTCTTTGATGAAGTCAATGTCAATTGGAGTTTTGACAATGTTAAGGTCTGCTCCAGTAGATACACCAACCCATCGTTCAGGTTTTTGATTGATTTTAGCTAAAACTGGGGTAGCATTCAGATGATTATTGCGGCTATCCAAGAGGTGTAGTTCTTGAGTAAGGGCAATGATAGCGGGGAGCTCATGAGACTGCTTGGCCGTCTTCATTGACTCGGCTTCTTGATCTTGATATAGCATACGAGGCGGTGAGATAAGGTCCTCTACTTTATCTTTTAGTTTAGCCGGAGCCTGGTCATAGGTTTTTGCTTTGCTCTTGAGGAAGCTGTCTGGTATGCCATTATTTTTGACCAGTTCTTCTTGCCAATCAGCTGGTAAGTGTGTGTTGAAATTCGTGACTGTTTGCTGTCTACCGTTTACCGCACTGCTTTGGGAGTTATTAGTCTCTTCTACAATCATGGGCACATCTGCTTGCGCTGCTTTCAGAGCTGTGGAAGCAGTGCCACTTGATGCTGCTGGTAGCAGTGCTGCAGCTGATCTATGATTCGTCATCGGAAGATAAGGCATCTTTTCATCAGATGTGCCATGTGATGATTTGTCCACTGATCCGTCGCTTTCTATCTGCAATGGTAAAGCTGCGAACGTTTTAGGACTTGGTTCAGCCTCATTGACATATGGCCCAAGGTGCATATAGCTCAATAACAATAAGGCGATGATCGCTACTTCCGATGTCTTCGTCCAAAAGATGTTTTTCTTCAGCTCCTTCTCTAATTCTAACTTGGCTTTTAAGATCTGCCAATGAGATTCTCGATATTGAACAGTGTGATGTTTTAATCGATTTCTCACTTCGTGATCTACGTGCTGATCATTGATTTCGTTTTCGAGAGTGCTCTGGAGGTTCAGCCAGCTGTTCTCATTGTATTGCACTTGGTGGCCTTCCAGTTTGCCTTTGAGTAGCTGGTCGAATTGGTCTTTCTGGGGGTCTGGAGTAGGCGGTAGCTGGCCATCTATGAGTTGATTCATTTGTTCCCAGTGGGATGGGTCATAGCTTTGTCGATGCTGGTCGATAGCTTTCTTTATGATATCGTCAAATCTCTTATCGCTCATCTACGATTCTCCTCTTGATTAATAATTGCTTCAATTTAGCTCTGGCTTTGACCAAATTTGATCTTGAAGTGCTTTCAGTGATGCCCAGCGCATTGGCTATTTCTTTGTGCGGATATCCTTCTAACACATACATATTGAAGACGGTCCGGTAGGCATCTGTCAGCTCCTGAAGGCAGGCGATGATCTCTTCGGCCGAGATCAAGCTGATGACATCAGGATTGAGGTCAGAGACATCCAGCACTGTTTCTATATCTTCTGTCCTTCGTCTTGTCTTTTTGCGGTACGAATCGATAGCTGTGTTCACCATAATCCTGCCTATCCAGGATTTTAGAGATGTACCTGGCTTATATTTGTGTATGTTTTTAAAAACTTTGATGAATCCCTCGTGCAAGGTATCTAAGGCATCTTGTTCATTCTTACCGTATCTGAGGCAGATGGACATCATGGTAGGATAGTTATCTTCGTATAGCTTCTTTTGGGCCCATCTTTCTTGAGCCAAACACGCAGAAATGAAATCCTGCTCTTCCTGTTCTAAGCTATAGGTTAAGTCCATTTACTTTAAAAGTACGCTATTATGTTACTTACTGCAAGATAGCTGCTGATAAAACGCACCAGCCTCGCATTTAGCTGTGTGAATGACGGATTAAGATTTTCTTAAAAATTGTGACATGGTGCAACCTCAGGCGGATATATGTCGTCTTTGCGATAATACTGATTGTTATTTATGTAAAACTAAAAAGACCACGATGAAGAAAATTTTCACACTAACAATTCTAATGATCTCTCTGACGGTGATGGTACAAGCCCAACGAGAAGAGACCCTCTTCGGGAGTGGAGGCATCCATTTTACTGGCCTTTGGGGAGGGACGACTAATGGGCTCATCAAGTTTGAAGAAGAATTTAGCTTGAACAACGGGGGCTTCTTCGTATTCGAGATCAATAATAATTTTCTTATTGGCTGGTCTGGCTATGGCAGTGGAGAGTCACTGGAAGACGGCAGACGTGCTGAGATCGAAGGTAATGACCTGCTCTTGGGATACACCTTCCAGTCGAATCGATCCATCCATCCTGCGATATATATGAAAGGTGGAAGAGGTAGCCTGGATATCACTGGGGAGAATGATGACCGCGTATCAGTCTATGAGCCCAGCATCGGCCTGGAAGCTAATGTCTTCAGGTTCATGCGTATCGGTATAGAGGGCGGATACAGGTTTGTGACTGGTGTGGAGACATCTGGTTTTTCAGATCGAGACTTTTCTTCGCCTGTCGTCGGCTTGAGATTGAAGTTTGGCTGGAGCTGGAACTAAGAGCACCTTTGAGTCAATTCTAAAATAAGAGACCACCTCTGGGGTGGTCTCTTATCTTAAAAGGCATGGAGTCTTTACATGATTATATCTGACTCCACTCAAGACAAACACAGAGAACAATATCAGATTTTCGTCAATATTATTTGATCAGTAAGCTATTCTGCGGGTGGATTTCCGTAGTAAGCGTACAGGGGTTTTTGCGAAGCATAGTCATCATTCTCATACGAATCAGGCGTTTTCACCAAGATCATCCTTGAGCCATTAGACACCCCTATGTAAACTGGTTTGACATTTTCTGCTTCTTCATTTGAGGTAAACATTTCAACGATTTGAATGATCGCGTCACGCTCTTCATCTACGACGCGATGTAGCTCTGGCATCTTAATCAGCACAAGTATTTTTTCATCGTCTTCTTTGGTCAGGTATTCAAATCGATCTGACCTAAATTCTACAGTGGCTAAAGTCGTAAACATAGTCTTCAGCTTGGCGGAAGTCGTATCGGAAGATTCCTCAGGGTAGATAGATGTTAGCATCAGATCATTTTTGAGTAGCTGCCGTCGAGGATCTTTATCAGGAGATGGCGAGATACTCCATATCGCAAAGATCAACATAGCAATGATGCCGGTACCAGTCCATTTCCAGATTGGTGTTTTGATGTTGTCTTTTTGTAGTTGTAGCTGGCTCTTGAGTGGAGCAGAGAATTCCTTTTGCTTTATCGTAATCTTACATGACTCGCACTCAGAGACGATGACTCTCCCGATCGGGAATAGTGGTATCCAATAAAGATGAGCATGCTTACTAAAGACAGAGACGTGTTGGGCGGATGTCTTCTGACAGCGCTCGCAGGTCGTACCGTTTATTTTCAAATCTGCGATCCGTGATGCTTGGCTTCCATAAAAGATCATGAGCTATTAGTTTTGTGTGAATGATAATATGAGAATGACGACGACGTCCGGTTATGTAAAGTCTTAATTGGTGATATGTAAAGTCATCAATAAAAGTCTTAAGAGCTGTAAAGTCTGTCAAACCTGTAGGAAAAGTAATTAAAATGCTTGGCTGAAAGGCTATAATAAAGGAAAAATTTTCGCGACAATGATCAGCTTATCTCAATCTATGATCTCGTAGGTTGATAGTCCTACTGCATATTTTTTAGATTAATTAAAGAGTTGATGGAGGGGTAGAAGTACTCGTATGGCTGATTGATCTGTTGTGAATTAAGCCAGTTCTAAGTACAATCAAAACCAGCAATACTGGTGTCTGATTAATGCAGTCCTTAGGAGAACGAACGATCTTTAAAATAGGAAGATATTGCAGTTCATTTTATGACTGTTTACTTTCTAGTTTATTAGAGGACGGCATCTTTATGAATTTACTGAGTTGCTATTTTCGCATATATGTCCAGACTAATATACTTTCCATCTTTTACTTCGGAATCTTTCATAGTGCCTTCCAGCTCAAAATCTAATTTGGCAAGTGCCTTTTTGCAGTTTCTATTATTGGGATCTACGAAGCCTTCGATTCTATGCAAGCCTAATTTTTCAAATGCATAATTAACGATGAGCGGCATTCCTTCTGTCATATATCCCTTTTTCCAGTGTTCTTCCAACAGCCAAAATCCAATCTCAGCTTTTTTGTGAATTTTGGATAGTTCATTTAAACCGCCGCCACCAAGAAATGTCCCATCTTCTCTCGAGCATATGGCCCACCATATACCATTTTCATTTTTCTCTAGATCGGCAAACCATTTCATTTGTTCTTTAGAAGCCTCTAAGCTGTCATAACTAACTCCGTAATATTTTATCACCATCGGGTTAGATAGTCCTTTGTAGACATTTTCTAAATCGGAATCAATAAATTGCCGTAGGGTTAATCTATTGGATTCCAGAATTGGAAATGACTTATTCATATTTCAGACGTGTTTGAATTAAAGATAGGCAATCGTAGGATATGGAATAATGACATGATCATTCTTTGTACTGGCCTTCTGACATGGTATGAACGGAGGTGATGAGTCTCTTAGATTAACGTGAGGCTGCGTATACTGGACACTTTTTAGGGTCTTTAGCTGTAAGCTTTCTGATGTAAGCTTGATGCCTGCTAATGATAATAAGCTATATATGCCTAAAGGATCTATGGGCTAAGAAGAAGTCGTGAGTTGATCGGTAGCTTCTCTTGTAGGCCACTAAATGATCAGCCTCATTTTCGCACCTTTTGATCATGAGCGGTTAATTATGAGAGAGCTTCTATGATATCGAGTCTTCAATTACGTCGATTGTGGATTCGGAATAGTGTCAGCGAATGTTGGATTCGATAAGAAGAAACTGAAGCTATGTGGAAGTCGCTTAGCTTTTCTAAAGCCTATGTAAACAAGGATTTTAGCATGTTTTGAAGGAAGTTCTGCAATGAATTCAATCATCAATTTCACCTTAAAATAAAAAAGCGGCTACCACAATGGCAACCGCTTTTTCTAACTTGTTGGTAATCAATACCAGTAAGTAGCCCGTAGGGGATTCGAACCCCTGCTACCAGGATGAAAACCTGGCGTCCTAACCCCTAGACGAACGGGCCAAAGTGTCGCTTTTCTATTAAAGCAGCGCAAATATATAATTCTTTAGACTAAGAGTATAGTATTATCTGAAAAAAGCTGAGGAAGTTTTGACTTAATTTCATCTGGGCTGAATCACGGTATCAAAGATCATCATTTTGACAGAATGTGGATTGATTGATCAGCAGACGCTTTGGCCTGATTGTCATTAATTTGAGACCTGTAGAGCTATCAGATGCAGCTATTCTGCTTACCTTAGGCTCCAATAATGAATGTTATAAAGACCTCGATACTCACAATTGGCTGCTTTCTACTCTGTCTGACTCTGTCAGGCCAGTCTTCGTACGGAGGCCATCCTTATGGATTGATCCTGAAAGAACTCAAGTCTGTCAAGGCTAAGCCGAAGATAGCAATAGAAGATCTGATCGAAGGAAAGAAAAAATCACTGGAGCACACACCTCTCTTTGCCAAGGCCCACGCTGTAGACATCCAGGAAAGCAAGGGGCGCTGGACTCAGATCGGAGAGCGGCGATGGGTGTGGCAGCTTGGTATTGTACTGGATGCTGAGCAGTTCATCAGCTTGTTATTTAGTGATTTTGAACTGGCAGAAGAGGGCAGGCTGTTTATCTACAGCGATGATGGAGATACCATTTTAGGTGCCTATACGCGAGAGAATAATCGAGGTCATAAAGGCTTTTTCTCTTCGATGATCTCAGGAGAGGAGATCACCATAGAGTATGATGTTATATCACCGGAAAAGCCAGTATTACCTTTCGCTGTCAACAAAATATACGTCGCGGATACAGAGACCTATCTGGGAGCATCGGCTATGGAAATCGATACCGGCTTCATGGCCAGTAACCAGTGTCATCCTAATGCTAACTGCCCAGAAGGTGAAGGCCTGGACGACCAAAAAAGGAGTCTCTGCCGGATCTTAATGGTGTTAGATGAGGGGCTGGTGTACTGCACAGGCTCTTTACTCAATAATGGTCGGCAAGATCAGAGGCCACTAGTGCTATCAGGATTTCATTGCCAAGACTATTTTACACCGCTGCATCAGTTTTGGAGGTTTGACTTTAACTTTATGACCGAGTCGTGTGAGACTCCAGCATCTGCACCTTCATTTGATAGAATCATAGGATGTCGGGAAGTCTCGGGATACAGAGAGTCTGACATGCTACTTTTAGAGCTGACGACCTTCGTGCCGGCCAGTTATAATGTTTATTTTAATGGATGGGATAGAAGCGAAGATCACGTACCTATACCCAGCCAGCACCTACACCATCCACTGGGCGATGTGCTAAAGGTATCCATAGATACGAATGATCTGCGCATCCACGCACAGCAAGTACGATGGGATAATAGTACCGTGACACCTCCAGATCATCACTTCAGAGCGGTACTCGATGTGGGTGCTCATGAGATAGGCTCTTCGGGAGGTCCGCTATATGATGCTGCCGGTAGGGTCGTCGGACAGCTACACGGTGGGCAGGTGGACAGCACAGACTGTGGGGCGAATCGGGCATTCTTTGGCCGAGTCGCAGTCTCGTGGGAAGGAGGTGACTCCATTCAGAATCGACTGAAAGATTGGCTCGATCCATTGGAGATGGGGATGAGTCAGATGGATGGCATGAATCAAGAATCCAATGGACAGTTTTATAATCTAACAGGTCGAGTGGTAGATCGAGAGGAGATGGGCCTTAGCAATGTCGAGATGCTACTGCGTGGTGATGGGATGGGGTCTACGTTCACTGATGTGGATGGTCGTTTTGTCTTTGAGAATGTACCGACCACAGCTGTATTCTCTGTGACGCCGCGGATAGAGGACTCGGCTATCAATGGCGTATCCTCTGTGGATATCGTATTGGCGCAGCAGACGGTGTTGGGCCTGAGAGAATTCTCTGATGAGCTACAGCGACTGGCAGCGGATGTGAATGGTGATGAGAGGACTTCTGCTGTCGACTTGGTACAGATGGTTAATGTCATTTTAGAACTTCAACCCAATTTTAGCTCCAATCGAACGTGGAGCTTCCTTCCGCAGATGATTATTCTTCCGGGTGAAAATAATCTGGAGTTCAGAGCCTATAAGTTAGGTGATCTGAATTTCAGTGCGACTAAGCCTGAGTAGGTAGGGGTGCGAGGATCCTGAAATATATTTAGGATGACAGTGCTTTTGAGATCCAAAGATAGATTCAGGATAATAGTGTTTATTAGATTCTGAAATAAATACAGGATAACTGCGCATTTATACGAAGTCATAATAAACATCTCTTTACTATACTCTACTAATTCGTATCACTAATCTTTCTGAACTCAGCCCTCAATCATAGAACGTAATTCTCAGCCATTTATCCCTACAGCTTCACCAGTTTAGTCATATATACCTGACCCAAACTTTCTGAGCGGAGCTTAACAAAATAACTTCCATCAGGTATTTTATTCATAGAGACAGCAGGGGTATCTAGTTGCTGATATTGCATGATGACCTGTCCTGTGACATTGATGACCTCGAGATGCCAGTCAGACGCCTGATTAAGGAGTGCCGCATCAAGGTTGATGATGTCAGTCGTGGGATTTGGAAAAATGAAGTTTAGTTCGGACGAGATTCCATCTTCTACACTGCTGATGTTAGCATCAATGATCTTGAATCCATCCACACCACCTTCGACGATATGGCCATCTCCATAGTCTCCTATTTTGAAGAGCACTTGCATTTGGTCATTGACTTCGAGTAGCTCATTTAGCTTGAATGTGGATGCGTTTCTCCAGAAGCCAGGCTCTCTGCTGTCCGTGTCGATGACTTCTATAACTACAGTGTCGACTTGATTCGTCACGAGTACGGTCATCGAATCATTCAGCGGACTGTCTGCCATACCGCCATCATTGAAGTACCATAAATGGTAGCTCAGCTCTGGATCAGCATAGCTGCTGAGTGCGGCCACAGGAGAGGTCAGGAGTACCTCCCCATCATCCACATCATCTGCACCTACGGAGCCTCCTACATTGCCCGTGATATAACATAGTGCGCCTACGTCATCGGGGAGGTCAGCATCGACATTAGAGGCTTTACCTTCTAGAGATGTACCCACAGGCACAGCTCTGGTCCAATCTCCTGAGAACGCTGTAGATGACACCGTCCAGTTATAATCCAGCGCAAAGTCATCTTGATAACCTTCTTCCAGACTTACTTCTATTTGTGTGTCACCATCAATGATAAAGTCGTCGATGACGGCATATTGATAGCCCCATTTCCCTGCGATCAGCCGATAAGTGCCTTCATTGATGCTGCTATTTTCGAGTATTCCCTGTGCATCAGTGATTAATTCTTGGCTCGTTAGTTCATTTTCGAGTCGTATTGTCACCTGTCCTAAAGCAGTGCCATCTATCGCTAGTAGTGAAATACCGTTGACGAGAGCAGGCTGTAACTTTCTCATTGCCACATTCAGCTCTGATACCAAGCCATTATCTAAAGTGATGACGGTGTCTAGCGGGATATAGTCTGGATGGAGAAATCTCACGGTATATGATCCGCTCGAGGCTTGCCCCGTCTGGTAGTCACCACTCGCATCTGAGCTGACCCCATTAGGATCATCAGAAATGATTTTTATAGAGACTCCATTGATAGGACTCGTCGTCTCCTCATCCGTGACGGCTCCTTCCACATAGCAGGCTCGCTGTATGTTAGGCTGCAGCACATACAGACCCGAAGATATATCGCTGACCAGCACCAAGCCTGACTCTAAGAAAGGTGTCGCACCCCAGGCTCCATTGAATCCTCCATCTCTTCCGAGCCAGGTATCATATTGGCCGACTTGGATGAGGTTATCAGGCTTCTGGGCATCTACGATGATCAATCCATCAGTATAGTAGGAGATGTACAAAAAGCCATCTTTATAGTGGACATTGTGCGGGATGACACCTAAGCCTTCAGTGGCTGTGGGTCTGAACTGATCCGTTAGCTTGATGTCATTGAGATCACTGATGTCAAAGGCCTCGACAAAAGCATTACCACGCTCATCAGTGGTGAAGACGATCGAGCCATCATCATTGGTCCAAGAGTTATGCGTGAACCTGAAAGCCGTGGGCTGCTGAGCGATCAGGGTCGGATTAGCCTTGTCGCTGACGTCATAGATGCCGAGATTACCGAATCCGCAGACGATCTGGGAGGCGTACATTTTATCATCCAGCACGAATAAATCGTGGGAGTAAGTCACATTCTCAATGCCGACGATTGGAGGTTCTGTTGGGCTTACATTAGCATCTAATATAATGGCTCCAGAGACTGCTGAGCCACAGCCTCCATTGCATCCTGACAGGTATATGAATCCTCCCTCATCAATGTAAAGGTTATGACAAGTGACCAGGGGGTTGCTGAGGATCGTGTCCCGAGTCACGACCACTGTGGTGGTATCGAAGGAGGTATCCTGATTCATGATGATGGTGTCGACGACTAAGCTATCTTCTCTGAGCAGTACCTCGGTATCCTCTACTGATGGCTTGTAGAAGCTATGGCTCACTTGCTCAGGAGCTTGACTCATGTCTATGATGAGCAGGCCGTCTTGGCCTTGATCAGCGACGACATAGATGAAATGACCAAATGACTTCATATCTCTCCAAGTGGAGTTGGCGCCAGGAATATCAGCTATCTCCACTGGATTAGTGGGGTCAGCCAGACTGATGATTTTAGTTGAGACAAAGGTGCCAAGTACGGCATATTCTATTCCATCTTGATCCGTGTATGCCCAGATGTCATTGCACTCTGCGCTGGGATCGAGCTGAGAGACTAACTCCACATTCTGCTGTGCCTGACTGTGAGTGAGTAAAAAGAGATTTAGCAGTAGTATTGATGTATATAGTTTGATCATAAATATTATTCTTTATAGATCGTGAAGGCCTCGTGAGCTCTTCTTGCCGACAGTATTAGTTAAGCTCTAAATTACAGTCAAAAGATGACTATTACTACAGCAATGGCGAAGAGATTGAATAATTAGCAGCTAAAGTCTCCGACTTGGCATAAGATCAACAAGATTCGCTGCAGCCTCCCTACCTCAGATTAAGAATAATTACTTTTACGAGATTAAAATGATTAAAGCAATGAAAATATATCATAATCCGAGATGCAGGAAGAGCCGAGAAACCTTAGCACTGATAGAGTCTGCAGGGATAGAGCCTCAGATCGTCCTCTATCTCGATGACGTACCTACAAAAAAGGAGCTTAAAGCCATTTTAAAAATGCTGGATATCGATGCAGAATCCTTAATCAGAAAAGGCGAGGCCGTCTACAAGCAGGAGTACAAAGGAAAGACACTGAGTGAGTCGGAGTGGATACAGGCCATGATAGATCATCCTAAGCTCATCGAGCGCCCCATAGTGATCAAAGATGATCAGGCTATCATAGGCCGACCACCAGAAAATGTCCAAGCACTCTTATGACAATGAGTGTTAAAATGAGTCGTCTATAAGGTTGATAATGACGGCCGCTATGTGGATGATTTAAACTTCGTTTTATATTGATTGGCGTAGCATGACAAAATTTTTAAAAACATGAAAAGACATGATCATTAATTTTGATAAGTATCAAGGCACCGGGAATGACTTCATCATCATCAACGGGATCAAGCAGCCCCATGCGCTGGAGCTTCATAGAGATCAAATAGCGAGGTTGTGTGATCGCCACTTTGGGATCGGAGCCGATGGTCTGATGATTTTGACTCAAGATGAAGGCACTGACTTCTTGATGAGCTACTATAATGCTGATGGCCGTGAAAGCACCATGTGTGGCAATGGTGGAAGATGTCTTTCTGCTTTTGCTTATCAGGAAGGAGTCTGTGATGCGGAGTCCATATTCCAAGCCATAGATGGCATCCATAAGGTGCGCATCACAGAGGGGCCATACGTAGAGTTAGAGATGAAGGATGTCACTGCGATAGATCGAGATGGAGATGCTTTTGTTATTGATACGGGGTCACCACACTATGTCGTTTTTGTAGAAGATTATGAAGCTTTAGATATCGTATCTTTTGGGAAGTCCATCCGTTACGCTGAGCGGTATGCAGAGCAAGGTATAAATGTAAATGTAGCCTCTCTCATCGGAGATACGCTTCATGTGAAGACTTACGAAAGAGGAGTGGAAGATGAGACATACTCTTGTGGTACTGGAGTCACAGCCTCCGCTATAGCAGCTAGTCTATATTATCCGCGCTTAGCTGATACACGGGAGGTATCCATTGTGTCTAAAGGGGGAGGTCTGAGTGTGAAGTTCAGCCGAGAGACAGACGGGACTTATAAGCGCGTTTGGCTTTGTGGACCAGCTACGAAGGTTTTTTCAGGAAGTATAGATGTCAAAGAATAGTATAGGATCAGTAAGTAGAGTAGTGAGTTATATGTATTCAAAAATAGAAAAAAAAGAAAATTAAGACAGTTTTAAAGATATCAACAATTGCTTTACTTGTGACTTCATGTGAAATGAACAATTCGAAATATCATGGCTTAAGAAAACTATCATCAGATGAATTAATAGAAAGAGCGAAATCTCAAAATTGGCCAGATGTTAACAGAGTGACCTATGTGATGAACAACGACACGATATCTATAGATTCAGTTCAAAAATTGAACTACCATGAAATAGCATTTGATGACTATATTGATTCAAATGGGGATGTGGTTTTAGCTAAGATTAGACCCATAACTGAAGATGATAAAATAGTCCGAAAAAAGATGAATCATGTTTCAAAAGAGAACAATTTAGATGGGCAGTTACGAACTATTGATATTTTCAGCGAGAGTCTTGGTCAAAAAAGACATATAACTACTTATATTCCCTCTAACATTGAAACCAGAAAAATAATATATCTGACTGATGGTTCAATTGTAGATGACATTGCTAGAGAAATTCATCCACTAATCATGTGCGACGAAATTCAACCTGTCAGATTAATTGGCATTCACTCGGATTATGAGTATCGATCTCAAGAGTACATAAGAAATGAGAAAACGATTAGGCGATTTGAGAATCACTTAAAATTCTTTACTGAAGAAGTCCCAAATGCCATTGAAGAAGATAACAGCTTGACCTCAAGATACCTGATTGGCTTTTCTAATGGAGCTGACTATTGTAATTTCCTAGGAGCGAACAAGCCAAAATGGGCAAATAAAATCTTAGCACTATCGGGAGTTGCGTACTTTCCATCAACGATTATTAATGATACAAATGTAAAATATCCAATCTTTCATATCTATTCTGGAACTCATGAAGAACTAGAATACAAGAATCTTCAGTTAAAGCAAAGATTAAGCGAGTTAGGTGCTGAAGTATTTTATGAAGAATTCATCGGAGGGCACGATTACAAAATGTGGAAAGAAATAATTCTTCAATTTATTATAGAAGAGTTTCGTAAATAAACTGAGTTATAACCTGATACTAATTGAGAATCATCTTCTCAACATGCAGCTCGTTCCGAAATCTATGAATTAAATGTCTACTGACAAGCTTCTATCCTCGCCTCAAAGGTGGCACCTGCCTTTACCTCGAAGAGGGGCTCCATGCTGATGCAGTTACCAGCTTTGTAGAGCACATTAGCTGAGTTATTGACAGTGCCATTAGTTTGGATCAACTGATCTACCTGAATGATTCTGTTAGCTAAAGTCGGTGTATTCAGCTCTATGAGCTGGTCAGGACAGCCAAAGGAATTTTCTAAAAATGGACTCACACCCACATCTTGTTTATCCCAGTTCGCGCCAGCATTATTATTGAGGGAGGCATCTTTTAATGCGGCTGATGTACCTGTGTTCTGACCAGGCTCTATTGGCCATGGTGAATTGCTGGAGTAGCTGACTACATCCACTGTGCCACCAAAGAAATCGGTCAGTGTGATGGTCTCTCCTGTATCACTCAATGAGCCTGTGTAAACATAGGATGCCGCTGCTCCATATTTAGCTGAGAATTGATTGAGATCTTTACCTAAGACGATAATTTCATTGGGGCTGATGTAGTCTGTCGGGCCAAAACCAAAACTGATCCCTTGGGTAAAGCTGATATCAGTGAGAGGTATCTTTTTCTGACTGGTGTTCTTTAGCTCTATAAATTCGAAGAAAGTACCTGAAATGACTTGGTTAGCAGGGGTGATGCTATCGGCTGGAGCATAGTGAATCTCATTAATGACAATAGCACCGTAGTCGTATATCGCATCTGGACCAAAGCTATTATCTGAGAATGGGCTGACTCGGACATCCTGATTGGACCAATTCACAGAGCTGGTATTGACTAGACTCGCATCGATCAGAGCGAGACTATACTCACTGTTCACGACGTCTTCATCCCACGGAAATGCAGGCGAATAGCTGACCTCATCTATGGTATTGCCAAAGAAGTCCTGAATCTCTACGGATTCTCCTGCATTAGCTAATTGATCTGTGTATATACCTGACGGACTGACACCATATTTATTAGCAAACCAAGATGCATTCTTGGCCAAAACAATGAAACCTCCCGCAGGGATTACGTCATTATCACCAAATTCATAGTTGATCCCATTACTAAATCGGACTCCTGTAAGCGGGATGTCCGATGAGCCATAATTTTTTAACTCGATGAAGTCAAAAAGACTACCTGGGATCACCTGATTCATAGGCGATATACTATCAGCAGGGTAGTAGTGGATCTCATTGATCACCAGTCCCGAATAATTTGGAAGCACGTCATTACCAAAGGTATTTTCAGCTCGCGGGGTCACTAACACATCTTGCGCAGACCAGTTAGCAGGCGATTGTCTGTCTAATGTCGGATCGACTAGTGCCAGACTATACTGACCAGCGGCTGCGTCAGTATCCCAAGGTGCAGTACTAGAGTAGGTGACTTCATCTATGACATTTCCAAAGAAATCTTCGATTTTGATAGTCTCGCCAGAGTTGCTCAGGTTACTGGTGTATTCTCCATCAGCACTGAAGCCATAGGTCGACTGAAACTGTGCTGCATCATTAGCAATTACCTTGAATCCTCCTGGTGGTATAAAGATTAATCCACTGGGGAAAGTGAAATCTATACCTCCAGATAAAGATATATCGTTGATCAGCATCAGATTGTTACTGGTATTTTTGATCTCTATGAATTCTTCAGTGATGCCACTTTGGGGGGAGTAGTGTAGTTCGTTGATGATCAGTCCGTCATAGCTTCTAAAGGCATTACTATTGAATGTATTTTCTGCATTAGGTGTGACGAATACATCTTGTTCTGACCAGTTAATGGGATTTTCATTTGGACGATCGGCATCGATCAGCGCGAGGCTGTAATCTCCATTATTAGGCACAGGGTCCCAGGGCAGGCCATTCGTATAGACCAGTGAGTCTACAAAATTTCCAAATACATCTTGTATCCACACCGAATCTATGTTGTTACTCAGTTGGCCATCATATTCGTCAAATGGTGCAAAGCCATAGCGTTCGTGAAACCACATCGAATCCTTAGCTAATGTGATGAAGCCAAAGGGAATGATGAACGAATTGTCTTTGAATTTATACTGCACCCCCTCAGTAAATTCTACATCTGTCAGAAAAATTAAATTTCCGGTCGTATTCTTTATCTCGATGAATTCGAATTGTTTCTTAGAAATCGTATCTCCATTTGGCAGTATGCTGTCATTGGGATTGTAGTGAATTTCATTGATCACCACACCATCATAATTGGGTACCACATTAGGATTGAAGACATTAGTCGCGCCAGGTGTGTAGAAGACTGATTGTTCTGACCAGTTGACAGGACTGTTATTCGTCGTGAATGGATCAATGACGGCCAGGCTAAAGGCCCCATTATCAGGTGCAGGGTCCCAGGGTAGCTCATCATCATACTTTACCTTATCTATAGTCTTCAGATCTGGCGACCGAAGCGTAAGCTCTTCTCCACCATTATCCAGCTTTCCATCGTACACATAGTCTGGTGCAAACCCATACTTGAGCTGAAAATTATTCGCATCTTCTGCAAGGACGAGAAATCCGCCCGCTGGAATGACATCACCCTCATCAAAGACAGCGGTAATGCCTTTATCGATGACCAGGTCAGTGAGAAATACATCTGAGGTACCTCGGTTATGCAGTTCTACGAACTCAAATTCTTTGCCTTTGATCGTATCTCCATTAGCCAGAAAGCTATCTAAGGGATTGTAGTGAATCTCATTGAATCTAAGATTATCATATTCTTGTCCAACATAAAATCGCTTGGGGCACATGGCTGACCAGACACCATTATGGCGGACTCTGGCTTTCAGATCATAGACTCCGACGGGTAGACTGATCGGTCCAGTGTATACAGTTGCAGCTGGATTCGTCCCATTATTAAATATCCGAGGATCACTGCCATCGAGAGTATAGAATATTTGGCCAGCTCCGTTCGTATTGCTCAAGGTGATCGTGGTACCTGCGGGCACGATGCCTCCATTCAGACTGGTCGATACTCCATCTACATCGGGATAGATGTTTAGGCTTTTAAATTTTTGAATTAGACTGGCCGTCCGTTGTGGAAAGTAGCTGGTCTTCATTCGATTCACTTCTGCATTAAAGTTAGCTGCGCTCCATAATGGTACATTTATAGCGCCATTATTAGTAAAGGTATAATTACCCCATCGTGCCGACTCTGCTATAATCGATGTATCGATCTGAGCGATCCGCGCACTGTAGAGGCTATCGATCTTAGATGGAGTGAGTATTCCCTCATCATAGCAGGCACATTGTAGTTTGTCAGCCATGATAAGATCGAATTCTGCATTGCCTACGAGATTTGAAGGTACCGGACCTGTATTAGTTGGGGCACTAAAAAAATCTACATCACCAGAGAAGGAAGGGTGCCATTTACCGCCATTCCCCACACCTAAGTCTACATCCCAAAGAATGAATTGGTAGGGAGTGACTCCAGTCGTCATGTTTCCACCAGAAACTACATTTTGATCGATATTCCAATCAAAACCACTCACGTATGACATCATCATCAAGTAGTTGGCCGTATTGTCCAGGTCTATGTAGGTATTGGTCGTAGCAATAGCCGATGCAGAACTGAGATTGATGTTAGCAGGTAGGGCTTCATATATCGATCCGTCACCATTCCAGTAATCAGTTGTAGATCTTCTAACTTCATAATTATCTTTGTCGTCTCCATAGTAAGATTCGAAGAATGATTCATCTGGCCTCTCCATGAGATGATACTGTCCCATGTACTCACTATTCACATAGACATGCACATATCGACCATGTGCTGCTGGATAACCCAGCTCCATGGCGGCATCCATAATGGTTCGATTTCTGACATATTGAGCCAGATTATCATTGCCAAATTCTGCATTGAGGCCATCTTGGCTCCCAGACCTCAGCAATAATTTGTCAAATTCTTTTACTGGTGGCACCTTATATATATGGTCCTCGTAGTCATCAGTATCGAAGATGTCGTACTCTAATTTCTTAGTACCGTATTGCTTTTTGAATTCTAAGCGGTAGCTTTTTTTGGGATTGGTGAGACTACCACCCCAGGTCTGTAGGCCGCAGTGGACCATGAATCCTTCTTTACCATTGGGGAATAGCATCTCAGCGGATACCTCTACTTCTTGATCTACGGCGTCATTACGATTCACGAAGTTAGTCACCAGTGAAATCGATGGGATCGAGGTAAGTGCTGCCTCCATCAGAGGTCCATAGGTAGGATCAGTGGTCACATAGGTATACATGTAGCTCTGATTGATGATGTCAGATGGAAAAATGTAGCTGTGCGTGGTCACTTTCGAACTACCGTTAGAGCTATATGCGATCGCTCTGATCGAGGTTGTACTACTGATACTGATTGGGCCAGTATATAGCTGACCAATCGTCGTCGTTGGTTTGGAGTTATTCGTGGTATACCTGATGCTGGCATTAGGGTCAGTAGGGGAGGAGATGGAGACAGATATGGCAGAGTTATAAAATCCTCGCTCTACGCTAAAAGCGATATCGATCTGAGCTTGGGTCATCAGACTGATGAGACAAATCGATATGATACCCGTGAGCCTTAAGATGTGTTGTTGCATAGCAGCAAGTACAGGCATGATCATATGGTTAAAAAAATTACTGATCTTCAAGATGCTTTTTATATCCCGAAGATCAGTATTATTAGTTACATGGCTCGATATCAGCTAAGAATTCTGCACCTGGCATGACCATAAATCCTGGCGTCAATTCTACATAATTACCAGCTTTGTAAGCGGTATTACTGTTAGATGATACTGTTCCATTAGATTCTATGTATACAATTGCATGTTTTGTACCAGAAAATATCTGAGGGTTATTACTTTCTACGATAGCATTAATACAGGTAGAAAATACATTGACCGCGTTTGGTGTAGTGTGGATCCTCTGAGCTTGCCAGTTTAGTGCCACATTGTTAGAATTCGTACTGGGGTTGTGCGCGAGGCTATAGAGGCCCATACTTGGAGTAGAATCCCATGGTGAGCTAGAGCCGTAGTTTACTTGATCGATGACATTACCAAAGAAGTCTTCTAAGGTTATTAATTCACCATTATCCCTTAAAGAACCGTTGTACTGACCATAGGGAGCGAATCCATATTTTTGCTGAAATCTGATTGGATTTCTGGCTAATACTATATATCCATTTGGCAGAATGATACTTTGTGCATTGAATGTGAAATCAATGCCGTCAGAAAAGTGCAGCTCATTTAACATCAATATTGAGTTAGAGGTATTATGTATTTCAATGAATTCAAAATTCTCTCCACTAATGATTTGATTGTTAGGATATATACTATCTGCAGCATTATAGTGTATCTCATTGATGATGATTGCTGATAAGTCAGTCACTGCATTGGCGTCGAAGATGTTTTCTGCTCGAGGAGTGACGATCACATCTACTTTTTGACTGGCCCAGTTTACCGCGCTCGTGTTACTCTTCGTTTGATCGATCAGCCCTAAGCTGTAAGCTCCATTAGCTGGATCTGGATCCCATGGGAAGATGCTGCTGTAGGTCACCTCATCGATGACATCACCAAATAGGTTTTCAATGGTGATTCTTTCTCCAGTGTTAGACAGGTTACCATCGAATTCTCCATCAGCTGTGACTGAAAATTTTTGATTGAATCTAAAATCGTTTTTGGCGATGACTTTAAATTGCCCAGGAGCAATGGAGGTAAAATCAGGGAATTGATAGTTTATTCCACCACCCAGGTAGATGTCATTTAGCCAGACCAGATTATTACCTACATTTTTGATTTCTATAAATTCATATTCGGTGCCGGAAACGCTTGTTCCACCGACGAACTCCATATTTGGATTGTAGTGGATCTCGTTGATTACTAATGTATAAGGCGAGACCAAATCTATATTTCCGAATGTATTCTCTGCCATCGGAGTATAGGCTGGGGTCTGATTAGACCAGTTGACATTGGTATCATTATCAAAGTCTGGATCGATCAATCCTAGACTCGCCTGCCCAGAAGCGGCTACTTGATTCCAAAATGGGAATGTATTGTAAGTCACTTGATCGATGAGCGTACCGAAGAAATCTTTCATGATGATGGTCTCTCCAGAATCAGAAAGCTGACCTGTATACTGAGCATGGGCTGGCACACCGAAGTGAGCTCTGAATGCTGCCGTATCTCGGGCTACGATGAAAAATTCACCAGGGCCTATTTCTAAGTAGTCTTCAATCACAGTCTGGAAGGCACCAGTAAAAGTCAAACCTGAGACATCGACGGATTGCGAACCATTATTTTTTATCTCTACGAATTCATGCAATGGATTACCAGATGTCGGTCTGAATGATATCTCATTGATGACTAGTCCTGATAGGTCTTTGAGCAATCCATTGCAGGAGCTAAAGTCATTAGGCTGCTTAGGTGTAATGAAGGCGCACTGGTGTGACCAGTTAGCTGAAAAGCCGTTGTCCAGCTGATAGTCGATCAGTGCTAGGCTGTAGACTCCATTATCTGGTATGGTGTCCCAGGGTAGTTTATCATTGAATTTCACGCTATCGACGAGCGTATTAAATTCGTCCACCAGCTCTATGACCTCTCCACCATTATCGAGCTTACCACTGTAGTTATAGTCAGGCTCGAACCCATATAGTGTTCTGAATGCAGTCGGGTATCTTGCTAAGACCCTGTATTCACCTGGATTAATGAAGTCTCCATCTACGAAAGAATGCGTTATACCGTTGTTAAACTTTAACTTACCTAGGTTTACGTCAGTATTACCAGCATTGACGATTTCGACAAACTCCCCAAAGGCGTTGTTTGGGTTATAGTGTATCTCATTGATGACTATATTGTAGTTAGCTGGATTTTGTGGAGGTCCGGGGATGAATGTATAAGCATCTGACCAGTGACTCCATCTGCCAGTATTGTCCTTATGCCTTACTCTCACTTTGTAGGTCCGGCCTTCTTTTAATTTAGCACCATCTATTTGATAATTGAATGAGTATGAAGATATCTCACCACTCTCCCATACGGGTGTGATCTCATACCTTGGTCTGCATTTGGTGTCATATTCTGGATTCTGAGGATCACTCCATTCACCGACTCTCCATTCTACGGCTGCGAAAGTACCATTCCCTTGGGGGTCGGAGAAAGGCGTGTTAGTGAAAGACAGGCCATCGACAGGGAATCCTGCAGCACCGGCATAATTCACAGCTGGTTTATTTGGGATCAATCCTTCTTCTACGTGGTAGGGATTGGTGACTGGATTTACTGGGTAATTATTGTTTCTATTACGGTTGTATGAGGTTTGACCATTGATCAAATGGTTGGACCTGTCCGTAAACCAGGTTTTATACCAGGTGATTACTTCTTGGTAATTACTATAATCAATAGCATTTCCATCGGAATCAGCTTGACCTGACCATCTGGCTTTGTCCAGATTCACCCAGTCCACACCATTAGCACTGCCATATATTTTTTCTGTTTCAGACGCTAATAAGTGATCTAGTTGTTCTGGATTAAAGAGTAGATCTATTGTACTTCTTAATTTATTAGCGAATCCTATTTTAAGGTCATCGTAGTTAAGAAGTTGTGGCTTAAGTGGCCCTCGAATGTATCGATCGACTCGAGAGTCAGAACGTGGAAAAGCGACTGCGCCGCCAGCTGGGTGAGGCATTCCAAATGTCTCGTCAAAGTCGCCCGTCTGCACTGTCCATTTCTGCGTGACTGGATTATAGTATTCTCTATAGCTATGCTGTCCTGGGTAATTTGTCTCACCATTGGCTACTAATTCTTCCATGGCCCAGTTAGCGAAGTAGTGGTCCAGGTTCAAATTGTTTTCGTAAAAGGCTTGGGGATTGGTCGGAATGACAGAACTCGCTCTGCCATCTTTAGAATCACCCATAGCTGTATTCCAAGCTTCGTATTCAGCATTACTAGCTCCAAAAGGCCCATCAGAACCCGCATGTGACAGTGACCAGTCTTTATAGCCATAGATATTGCCATCTGGTAGATCGTGCTCAGAGAGTAGATCACCACCCCAATCTTCTATGACCATATACAGGCCCCAAAAGTCACCATCGAGGCCACCCTCTAACGCTCTGTCAATGATTCTGAATTGGTGGTAATCGACATATTTATTGACACCACCTGTTAATTCAGCGATTTGATAGATCAAAGATTCGGTCAGTCCATGACTATTGGCATCATTCACCCAGCCACCTGACAGGGCTATTTTACCACGAGATACATCATATTCTTTGAAGCAGTCGTTGACTGGTTTGAGCTCGTGCTCAGGGTTGAGGTCTATTTTGATATTCTTTTTTATTCTTCTGTGACGTGAGCCCTTACCTCTACTTCTATAACCGATGTGGTCATACACTATGCCATTATATACGACGGTACCTTGTCCTTCGTAGTCAAAGCATGAGTAATTAGATGATGATATGTACTCATTGACGTCGGCGGTGGAAGAGATGAGATTTATAGATGGTAGTGTATCCAGATCGTCAAAGTTGTACCCTTGAAAGTCAGCACTTCCGTCGTACACGAAATAGGCGTAGTTAGATTCATTGTGATTTTGGTCTGGGAAATACTCATCGTATCCGGCATTGGTAAATGCATGTACTCTATATCTGATCAGACGTCTGTGCTGGTTGACACTTCCCGGTATGGTAGCTGTGAATACGCCATTATTGGCCGTAGAGTCAGCACCCATGCCATTATCCAGCATACTGATCACAGTCCAGTTAGTCGCATATCCAGGATCAGATTTTCTGATGTAGCTACCCGGATTTACGATTTGATATTCTAATTTGACAGAGAACGTGCCTGGGGCACTACTGAGATTTTCAAATTCGCTTTCGATGTTGACTGCTTCTCCGCTATTCGGCTTGTTTGGCTTTTTGGAGACTCGATTGATGACTGGTATATTAGCCGCTGCTATGCTGGTGTTGTTAGCAGTTCCAGGGGTAGGTGAGGCTGCTTTCCAAGAGCCTCCATGCTTTCCAGGCAGGTCTGGATGCATTTTTTGTAGTGACGACAGTACTTTGCTGGTATTAGTGATATTACATCCAGATCGGACATCAAATGTCGTGTACTCAGTATCTTGGAAGTTGACAGATGGCCACTCGTCCCAGCTGTCATACTTTACTTTATCGATCTCTACGAATGTATTGTTTCTCAGAATGATCTCGTCACCCTTGTTACTTAGCTTCCCATCCCAAGGGCCGAATTTTTTTGCTGATGCAGGCACAGTGATCGCGGATGGATCCTGAGCTACTACGATGTATTTACCAGCTCCGATGGAGGATCCAGCTGGAAACTGAAAGTCGACTCCATTATCAAGCAGCCATCCTGAAATATCGATGTTAAGGCTAGAGTTGTTATATATTTCTATGAATTCTGCTTTGTTCACGACAGTATCAGATCTATAATTTATCTCATTGATCACTAACCCTTGTGTGAATGCAGAGAGAATGCTGATGAGTGAGAAAGAAAGAATGAGAAAAAATTTAAAAGCTTTTGGCATGTTATTGTTTTTGCATTTCAAATACGAATCCTGTTGACTACAGAAGTCAAGGATTATGGTAAACTCGCAATATTCGGGTGTTATAGAGTGTAAGATAGAGTAATTTTTACCTCCATCATAGGTACAATTATGACGTCAAATTGTTTGATAAGCCACAATTTAAAAATGTTAAATGTTGACTTTAGCTGATTTCCAAGTTCATTTTGGCATTCTGTAGCTCAGATAGCGCATGAAGATCATTCTGAGCCTTAGCTATAGCTATCCCTTTTCCATAGATTTCTAAAGCAGTCTCGTCTTCGCCCAGCTCTTCTAATAGCTTAGCATGATGATAGTAGAGGCCCACATAATTGGGGTCATGGCTCAGCAGGTACTCGTATTTTTGCAAGGCGGTGTCAAGCTGATCCAGTTTTTCATATTCTTTTGCAATCGCAAAATGCAAGAATGAATTATCTGGGTCTTCACTCAGCATTGATTCTAATTGCTCTAATCTCATCGATACGACTTTTTGATTTAAGTCAAAAACATCTGACAGCTCAGCCAGATCTCAGTTACTTGATTGATTTTGGGATAATGGCTAAACTAATCCTATATATTTGTATTAATAAATCAGAACCAAGATAACACAAAAGGAAGCTTAATGAAAATACTTGTTTGTATCAGTAAGACACCCGAGACGACTTCGAAAATTTCATTTACTGATGATAATTCAGAATTCAATACCGAGGGGATATCCTACATCATGAATCCCTATGATGAGTGGTATGCGCTCGTCAGAGCCATAGAGCTGAAAGAACAGCATGGAGGCACGATCACCGCCATTAATGTGGGGGGGAGCTCCAATGATGTAATCATACGCAAGGCCTTAGCCATTGGTGCTGATGATGCTGTCAGAGTAGATACTGACCCAAGCGACGCCTATGATGCGGCTGCGCAAATAGCCAGCTATGCCCAGGGTAAAGACTTTGATCTTATACTGACTGGTAAGGAGACGATAGATTATAGTGGTGCCGAAGTCGGATCTATGATAGCCGCAGAGCTGAATTTACCCTTCATCTCCTTAGCGAGTAAGCTGGATCATGATGGGACGACAGCAGTATTAGAAAGAGACATCGAGGGCGGGGTAGAAGTCATAGAAGTCACTGGGCCACTTGTCGTATCAGCCTCTAAGGGTATGGCTGAGCAGCGAATCCCTAATATGCGAGGTATTATGATGGCTAAGCGTAAACCGCTGGAAGTCATCCCCGCGGTAGAGACTGAGACATTAGTCAGCACCGTATCTTATAGCCTACCTGATGAAAAAGGTGGTGTGCAAATGATCGATCCCGATAACATGGACGAGCTAGTCAGATTGCTTCATGAAGAAGCTAAAGTCATTTAATCCTATTTAGTCAACATTCTAACTGTAGATATATGTCAGTTTTAGTCGTAGCAGATAATTCAAAAGGTAAATTTAAAAAGGGGGCATTAGAAGCGGTCCATTATGGTCACTTAGTGGCTCAGCTCTTAGGTTCTGAATGCCACGCCATGGTTATCGGCGAGGCTGATCAGCCAGCGCAGCTCGGTAAATATGGAGCCGCTAAGGTGCATCATCTTAGTGATGCCTCTTACAATCACTTTGATGGTCAGAGATATCTGGCAGCCATCACAGAAGTCGCTCAGCAGATTGGTGCCACAGTTGTCATCCTTAATCACTCATCCGCAGGTAAATCTCTGCTCGGCGGCTTAGGTGTCAAACTCAAAGCCGGAGTTGTCTCAGGGGCGAACTCTCTGCCAGACATCACAGATGGATTCTCCGTCACTAAGAATGTATTCGCTGGTAAGGCGCTGGCTACTATAAAAGTTAATTCTCCAATCAAGGTGCTAAGCTTGATGGGTAACTCCATACCACCACAGGAAGTAGGTGAGGAGGCAGCCGTGGAGGCACTCAGTGTCGCGGACCCAGGGTCTTCCATCACCGTGAAAGAGCAAAAAACAGTGGACGGTGTTGTGCCATTACCAGAGGCAGAGCTGGTGGTATCAGCAGGTAGAGGCATGAAAGGTCCAGAAAATTGGGGTTTAGTAGATGAGCTGGCTGACACACTCTCGGCGACGACAGCTTGCTCCAGACCAGTAGCGGATACTGGATGGAGACCTCATCATGAGCACGTAGGCCAGACAGGAGTAGCTATCAGGCCGAATCTCTATATCGCGATTGGGATATCTGGTGCTATTCAGCATCTGGCAGGTGTGAATCAGTCTAAAACCATAGTAGTGATCAATAAAGATCCAGAAGCGCCTTTCTTCAAGGCTGCTGACTATGGGGTTTGTGCTGATTTATTCGATGTCGTACCAAAACTTACAGAATCACTCAAAAAATTTAAGGCCAGTTAATCAATTCTGACGTAAATTTGATCGCATTTTCTTCGTACTTTGCAGGTCTTATCAGGGGTTAAATGAAGAAAATTGAACTGGAAATCGTTGCCTTATCCCATAGTGTGACACAATCACATAACTATGCAGTCGTGCTAGGTGAGGTCGATGGGGAGCGCAGGCTACCTATTGTCATCGGCGGATTTGAAGCACAGGCTATCGCAGTAGCTATGGAAAAAATGAAGCCCAATCGTCCACTGACCCATGATCTATTTAAAAATACAATGGATTCCTTTGACATCAAGCTAAAGGAAATAGTCATCAATAATCTGCTCGATGGCATCTTCTATGCTAAGCTCGTATGCCTGAAAGACGGTGAGCTGTATGAAGTAGATTCGAGGACTTCTGATGCCATCGCCATGGCGGTCAGATTCGACTGTCCGATATACACTTTCGGATTTATCATGGAAGAGGCAGGCGTACTATTGGAGAATCCAGAAGGAGAGACTCCGATAGCAGCTGCTAAGCCCAAGAGAACAAGTTCTTCCATCACTTCTATGTCCATAGCAGAGCTCAATAAAGAACTTGAGACGGTACTCGATAATGAAGACTACGAGAAAGCAGCGCGCATCCGAGACGAAATCAATAA
>CALFUK010000002.1 GCA_937929945.1 uncultured Saprospiraceae bacterium | reverse complement strand
CCGCTGTGAGCTGACCGCTTACCACCAAAGAAGCCGCCAATAATGTGACGTGTCCCAATCGATATCGGTTTGTTAGGATTGGTGATGAATACGATCTGCGCCTCAGCATTGTCATAGGTGCCTGCCTCTACGACAGTACCGCTCAGACTGAAGTCCTTGGTGACACCTTCTGTCGTCAGGTTGATCCCCGTATGGAATTCAAATAGATTTTTAAACACCCAGTGATTGTCAATATGCAAAAAACCTGTCTCCTGAAAGCCCTCAAAATTCCAATATGAGCGATAGGATACATGAGGTCTCCACTCCAGCCACTTAGAGGATTCATCAAAGCGATGAGTATAGAAGATGAGGCCTTCAAATTTTCTGAAGGCAGTCCGACCTAAAAAGCCCACTTCAGGATTAAAGGCTTCACTCACTTCCATATAGCCAGCGAAAAGCCGCCAGCCATTCCAATTGTATCGGGCCAGTATCTGCCCCGCATGATTGCCCTGATCAAGACCGGCAGTCTGTGTCGTAGATAAGAAGCCTGACACATCAGCCTTCTTACCAAAGCCAAACTGGCCATCTATGGCATAAGTGCGATTAAAATCTGAGACTCCATTCAGTGATACATCGGTAGAGCTGCGGCTGATCAGTGCCGCGCCCAGTGATGATCTGGTATTTTGAAATTCATGATTGACTCTCCCAATCGAGTAGTTATTACTCTTGATACCGAGTTCGTCTGACCCTTCGGTAAACATGGTGAGCAGTCCGACATTGGTCTGATTGAGCTTACCCGAGAGTCTGGCCCCACCGATAATGGGTACGGGAGCTCCATCATCTGACAACCCGATGCGCCGACTGAAAAACAAATCCACTTCTCCAGGACTACCAATCGAAAACTGACCAGCATTCTCCAAAAAGAAGGGGCGCTTCTCAGGGAAGAATAGATTGAAACGATCCAGATTCACCTGCTGCTCATCCACTTCGACCTGCGCAAAATCCGTATTGTATGTTAGGTCTAAAGTCAGTGCTGGCGTGACACTGTACTTAATGTCTAAGCCTGCATCAAAGTTAGTCTGCGCTTCGCTATCCGTGGCATAATTGCGGGAGGACTGCGCTAACACATAGGGTATGGCTTTTAGATTGCCCTGGCTTCTCAGATCGAGTCCTTCTAATGATCCTGCCAGAGAGACCCGATTCACATCAAAATTGAGCGGTAGCAGTGACCAGTAGGCTATCTCATTGTTATTGGTGATGTTACGCTGGATGTTCATGCCCCAGGTCTGCTGACCCGAAGAGAATCTGAGAGTCTTTAGCGGTATCGCAAACTCCGCACTCCATCCATAATCGCCGACGGATGTCTCCACTGACCACGAGGCATCCCAGTTCAAATTAACCCCGCCAATGGTGCCGCCCTGCTGACGATTATTATTGAAGTTGCCGACTCCCTCATTATCAATCTGTGCATCGTACTCTACTCCGATCGAATTAGTCCCAAAGACAAATCCATTCTGTCCGTCTTTATAGGTATCAAATATAAAGATGATGGCATCAGTCCCATTTAGATTAGCATCCCTTCTGGCATCAGTCACGACGAGGCCTTGAGGGTTTTTATCGTAGCAGGTCGCCGCTATGTAGAGCATCGACTCGGTATAAGCTATCCTGATATCGGTACGCTCACTGATGGGCTGGCCATAGTTAGGCTGAGTCTGCTTCATGGTACTGATTTCAGGTATCTGAGACCATGCAGGATCATTTATTACATCTCCATCAATGGATGGGATATCAGTCATCTTGTGTGCTTGGGCCACTGGTCTATCAGAAGACAAGAGTGCTTGCTGAGCTTGAATAATGGAGGAATAAAACAGAATAAAAATGACATATCTCATGTGCGCATGATTTTTCGATCCTATAAAGAAAAGGAATACTTATCAGTCTGATGTCTACGGGAGCTGCAAAATTTACTGAGATAGGACGGTACCTTGGATAGTACATTGGCTTGTTCAGCTACCTCGTCAGTGACCTAAGCTACAAGTCTCTATCTCATCAGTCAGTCAGCCCTGATATATCTGTTAGTGATTTGAGGAAGTTGATCAGATCTATTTTTTCCTGTTCGGTCAGGTCCAGTGGGTCCGGTGATAGGGTCTGTGTGGGTACATCCAGACCCATCCCGACTCCACCACCCCGATCATAGAAGTCGATGAGCTCTTCCAAGCTTAGGATGCTCCCATTGTGCATGTAGGGTGCGGTCAGGGCTGCATTGCGCACCGTGACAGTCTTAAATGAATGTCGAAAGTGGGGATAGGCATCACTGCTCAGACCATTCACAGATCGGCCTGGATCTTGATCCAAGATAGGAGCCAATGTATCATAAGTCTGCAGTACACCCAAGACTTCAGACTCAGAATCATCGTAAAATGGAGGTACAGAGCCATTGAATACAGGGGCAAAGTGACAGGTTCCGCAGTTAGCTTTACCCATGAATAGATTAAATCCATTGATGGCGCTGGCAGAATACGCTTCCGTATCGCCACGTACGTATTGATCAAACTCACTATTAAAAGATGTCAAGGTATTCAGATAAGCTGCGATGGCATGACTGATCGTCCTTCTGCTGATAGGCTGCTTCGCATGGCCGGTATAAATCTCTTCGAATGAGGCTGCATAGGAATCGTCCAGAGCTAATTTTTGAGACAGCTGCCTGAAGCTCAGACCAAACTCTAAGTCATTCTTAACGACATGACCTATCTGCCGCTCTAAGTCATATTCTCGCATGTCCCAAAAGTAGCGGTTAGAAAAAGCCACATCCACCAGCGATGGTGCATTCCTCAGTGTGCGCTGACCAGGCGTATTAGTCAGGCTCTTAGGCTCTCCATCGGTGAAGGCTCTTGCAGGCTGATGACAAGTAGCACAAGACATTTCATTCGTCTTGGACATACGAGTATCATAGAAGAGAGCCCGTCCCAAGGCCACAGCCTTATCGTCTTCTAAAGGAAGAAAAGAGTACTGAGAGAAATAGTCGCGATCCAAAAATGACTCATCGAATAGATTTCTGGATTTGTAATTATGAGCATGTGTCTTGTGACCTTGCTCAGCCAGTCCGTGATAAAGCTGCCAATCATAAAGTCGCTCGTACAGCGGATTGATCACCTGCTTCAAATAGGCCATACGGTCAAAACTGGCAAAGTCCTGACCCGCTAATCGCTCGACTCCCAGATCAAAGAGCATTACTATCTGCTGTCTCAGGAGACTGTCCTGCGAACTGGGTACAGTGGATTTGATGTAACTAAACATATGATTCATGGAGCCCAGACTAATAGCGGCCTCCGAAATAGCATTCCCCGATCCAGGTGTATCAAATCCTGTGAGGCCTAATGTGAATGTCCTGATAATCCCAGATCTCATTGCTTCGATCAGCTGCACTGGCGAGAAAGACGTTGCTCCTGGATCGCTTTCGATGAGCGATCTGACATCATCACTGAGGCGTGTCGTCAGCATCCGCAGCTCTATTGAATCTGCCGCAGGCTCTGAGCTGTAGAGCAGCTCATCCAAACGCTGCAGGCCTAACGGCGGTATGATGGGATCTTCTTTCGATTCTACATTGACCTTTGGCAGTGGTCCGCCATTGATATAGCGATAGTTAGCTTTAGTATTGAAGTAATCAAATAGAAATTCGATTTTTTTATAGGCAGCTCGACATTCGTCCACCTGAACCTGTAGCAAAGGCTGCTTATTTGCAATAGATACCTCCTGAGCCAAGGAGTCCAGTTTGGTGACCTCTGCTATAAATTTCTGGCTATCTGCCTGGTAGTGACTGTAGAACTTGGAGTCGATAAGCAGTCCTGATCCCACCTGATTTGGCAGAACGAGGCTCAAGAGTAGGACTACGAATGTGCTGAGAGCTTTCAATAGGACGAGTTTGCCTCATTATAACCTGAATGAGCCCAAATTGGTTCTGCATATAAATCCAAATGCCTATTGATATTAAGGTTACATTTGCAACTCATTTTAAAGAAGCATTGTGGCTAAATTTACCGAATTAGGACTGTCTGAGGAAATACTCAAGGTACTCACCGAATTAGAGTTTGAAACACCGACTGACATCCAGCAAAAAGCAATCCCCATGTTAATGGAGGGTGAGCGAGACTTTATTGGTATCGCTCAGACGGGCACGGGGAAGACGGCGGCCTTCGGTCTGCCGCTATTGGAGCAGATCGATCCTGACTTCAAGCATACGCAAGCGCTAGTCCTCGCCCCTACGCGAGAGCTAGGCAAACAGATCGCTGAGCAGCTGACCACCTTCAGCAAATATCTCTTCAAGCTGAATGTATTACCTGTCTATGGTGGTGAAGCCATCTCGAAGCAGATCAAGGCACTTAAAAAGCCGCAACATATCATCATCGCCACACCAGGTAGACTCATAGATCTCATCAAAAGAAAAGCCATCCACTTAGAGCAAATCCAGTTCTTGGTGCTCGATGAAGCAGATGAGATGCTTAATATGGGATTCAAAGATGAACTCGATGAAATCCTGAGTTATACCCCTGCGGAAAAGCTCACCTGGCTATTCTCTGCGACCATGCCCAGTGCGATCAAGAAGATCGTCAAGAACTACATGGATAATCCGATCGAGATCAAGGTAAACAGTGAGGATAAGGTCAATGTGAATATATCTCACCAATATACTGTGGTGAAGCAGTCTGATAAAGCCGAGGCGCTCATCAGATTCTTAGATATGGACTATGACATGCGAGGCGTGGTATTCTGCCGGACCAGACGAGATACGCAGGAACTGGCAGAGACACTGTTACAGAAGAACTATAAGGCTGACGCACTGCACGGTGATCTAAGTCAACAGCAGCGGGATCGAGTCATGAAGCGGTTCAAGAAGCATGACCTACAGGTACTCATCGCCACTGATGTAGCCGCTAGAGGTATTGATGTCAATGATCTGACGCACGTCTTTCACTACACTTTACCAGATGACATTTCGTACTATACTCACAGATCTGGTAGAACCGCGAGAGCTGGAAAAAAAGGCATATCGATCTCTTTCATCAATGGTAAAGAGAAATATAAAATCAACAGATTAGAAAGAGACCTCGGCATCAAAATCGAAAAAGCCTTAGTCCCCTCTTCAGATATCATCGCCACTAATCGCATCCAGCAATGGTGTGAATCAATATTAAACAAAGAAACAAAGAACAGCCTTGAGCCTGAACTACTGGAAACTGCCATAACCATCTTGGGTAATCTCTCCAAAGAAGAACTGGTAGCTAAGCTCCTACTCAGTGAGCTCGAACAAATGGGACTGACAGGATCAAAAGACTTAAATCAAGAAGAAGGTAGAGGGAGAGGTGGCTCAGAGCCGCGCAGAGGTAGATCTCGGCATGGTGGAGGCGGATCCCGAGGCGGCGGATCGCGAAGCGGTGGGTCTCGTAGTGGTGGGTCTCGCAGTGGTGGGTCTGGTGGTGGACGCAGTCGGTCAGAAAGATCATCATCTAAAAGCTCATCTAATAAGACAGCCAGCAAGTCATCTCGCAGATTCAAAAAACTAGACGATAGTGCCTATGGTGGCAACTACAAAAAGAAAAAGAAGTCATAGCTAAATCTTCATTTAGGCTATTAAATTTTCATGAGTGACCCAGCTTGATGCTGAAACAGCAAAAGTCAAAAGATACATACGCATCTTTACCCATAAGCATATACCTCATCGAGATGTTCCAGCATCAGACGATGAGCGATACTCTTCAATAATTTTTCCTCAAACCCTGATGAATAACTGCGCATACTGAGATAGTTCTTTTATATTAGAATAATGCAATCACGACTTTGAGACGTCCGTGTCGTGCACGATTGCTACATCCGGATAGATGATTGTAATTCGATCCTTACTGTGAGGTATTGAGTTACTAAAATCTATATGGTGGAAGGCATTCCAACTCTAAAATTTAAATAATTGAAACGTCTATGACGCAGATAGTTAAGACACCCAAGTGGATGAGTAAACTTAGCTATATGCTGATCGGCATTTCGCCATGAAATTTAAACATATGAAACGTCTATGACGTAGATAATTAAGACACCCAAGTGGATGATTGAACTTAGTTATTTACTGATTGGCATTCAGTTCTAACATTAAAACATATGAAACGATCAATCTCAGCCATACTTTTCAGCTTTATCGCCATCATTTCATCCATCCCCAGCTTCGGACAAAAGATAGAAAAGAGTCAAGTCGACTCACTCTTCGCTGGTCCACAGTTCAGAAATATAGGGCCATTCAGGGGTGGAAGAAGCGTCGCTGCATCAGGCGTGATCTCAGATCCAATGACCTACTACATGGGTACCTGTGGCGGTGGAGTGTGGAAGACAGAAGATGCGGGCCTCAGCTGGCATAACATATCTGATGGCTACTTCAAGACAGGTTCCGTCGGTGCCATAGAAGTAGCGGACTCTGATCCCAATGTGATCTATGTCGGCATGGGAGAGCATGCCATACGAGGTGTGATGACCAGCCATGGTGACGGTGTCTATAAATCCACTGATGCAGGCCAGACGTGGAAACATATGGGGCTGCCTCAGTCCAGACACATCTCAGAGATACAGATACACCCTACTAATCCTGACATCGTCTATGTGGGTGTGCAGGGTGCAGCCTATGGCGAGAGTACAGAGCGAGGACTCTACATGTCCTCAGATGGAGGCGAGAATTGGAAGAAGGTCCTTTACGTGGATAGTACCACGGGGGTATCTGATCTAAGCATGGACCATCATAACCCACGCATCCTCTATGCATCTACCTGGGACCACCGAAGATACCCATGGCAGGTCAGAAGTGGTGGGCCTGGCTCAGCATTCTATAAATCCACTGATGGTGGACTGACTTGGGACAAATTAAAAGGAGGCTTACCAAAGCATGTAGGCAAAACATCCATCGATGTATCACAAGCTAACTCAGACGTGGTCTATGTGAATGTAGAAGCAGAAGGTGAAAAAGCAGGCGTCTATCGATCAGATGATGCTGGTAAAAGCTGGAAGCAGACCAGCAAGGACAGAGTCACCGTGGCCAGAGCTTGGTACTACATAGAAATATTCGCAGACCCAGAAAATGAAAATGTCGTGTATGTGCTCAATGCACCTATGCTCAAGTCAATCGATGGTGGGAAATCCTTCAAGCCCATAGCGAACCCTCATGGAGACCAGCACCATCTCTGGATCAATCCACAGAATACCTCCAATATCATTCTGGCAAATGATGGCGGTGCCTGTGTCACCTTTAATGGAGGACAGACCTGGTCCAGCCAGCAAAACCAACCGACAGCTCAATTCTACCGCGTGATCACGGATAATCGCTTCCCCTACTACGTCTATGGTGGGCAGCAGGATAATTCTACCGTAGCTATAGCCAGCCGTAATAATGGTAGTGGCATCGGACAGAAAGACTGGTATGCAGTCGCTGGAGGAGAGAGTGCCTTCTTAGCCTTTGACGATGATGATCCCTCTACGATCTATGGTGGCAGTTACCAAGGAAATATCTCAGTCTACGAAGAAAAGACACGCACAACGAAAGACATCATGGCACATCCAGTGGCTGGACTGGGTTGGCATCCGAGAGATATGAAGTATAGATTTAACTGGAATGCACCCATCGTGGCCTCGCCCCAGGATCAAAGTGTGATCTATCACGGAGCAAATAAGGTCCTGAAGACCACCGATGGAGGCATCAGCTGGACAGAGATCAGCGATGACCTTACGCGTAATGACACTTCCAGACACGTCATCGGTGGTGCTCCCTACACGAATGAAGGAGCAGGAGGCGAAGTCTATAATACCATCAGTTATTTGGCTTGCTCGCCACATGATGCAGATGTCATCTGGGTCGGAAGTGACTGCGGACTAGTGCATGTGACCACTGATGGCGGAGCATCGTGGCAAGCTGTGACTCCCAGAGGCATCGGAGAGACACTCATTAACTCCATCGAAGTCTCACCCCATGACGCAGCTACAGCTTATGTGGTGTCTACAAAATATAAATTCAATGACTTCACACCGGTCATACACCTCACTACTGACTACGGAAAAACCTGGAAGAAAATCGCCAATGGGATCCATCAGGAGGACTGGGTCAGAGCGGTGAGAGAAGACAAGACGGTACCAGGCCTACTCTACGCCGGTACCGAAGGTGGATTATACACGTCTCATGATCAGGGACGCTCTTGGAAGAAGACGCAGTATGGGCTACCGCTATGTCCCATTTCGGATATCACACTTCGCAATAATGACCTGGTCGTAGCTACCCTAGGAAGAGCCTTCTGGATACTTGATGATCTTAGCCCCATACAGCAAACTGCTGAAATAGAAAAACTCAAAGAGCTACGCTTAATCAAGCCTGTAAGCAATTACCGATTTCTATCGGGAAGATCGAGAGGCAATAACCGTGGAGCTAATCCAGCCAATGGCGTCATCATCGACTACTTCGTGCCAGAGGACTATGACAGTCTCCATCTAAGCTTAGAAATACGTAATGCTCAAGGTGATTTGGTCAGGTCTTACTCCAGTGAAAAAGACAAACATTTTAAAAAATACCAGGGTGGTCCTCAAGCTGAAAAACGACTGTCTAAGAAGCATGGCATGAATCGCACGAACTGGGATCTGCGCAGTGGCATACTTCCAGGGGTCGAAAAAGTATTCTCACTGGGCAGCTATAGCGGCAGCTATGTGGCACCAGGTGAATATACCTTAACGCTGAGTGATGGAGAACGCAGCAGCAGCCAGACTGTAAATGTGCTGGCTGACCCCAGAATGGATATACCACAGCGAGAATATGACCAGCAGGTAGAGACTCTGACCCTCTTAGAAAATACCGTCAAAGACATCCATGAGTCAGTGAATGACTTCAGAAAGGTGAAGAAGCGAATCGAACTGATCGATGATCAGCTGCAAGACATGGAGAATACTGACACACTCAGGTCTCATACAGAGCAGATCCTGAATAAAATTAATGCCTGGGAAGAAGAGCTCATCCAAGCGAAACAAAAGACTTTTCAAGATGTCATCAACTTCCCTAATCAGCTCAGTGCTGAAATCATGAACCTCATCAGCCGCATAAATGGAAATGATCCCAGACTCACACAGGGTGCTAAAGATAGAAGAGATGAACTCGTGAATGAATGGTCCGCACTGAAGCAAGACATGTCCAATATCATCACACAAGATATATCACAATTCAATAAAGCCTACCAAGCACAGAAGATACCCATCTTGATAGTGCCGAATGTAGAAAAGAAAGTCATCAAACCATGATCAAAATGTAATTAAAAAAATCCATCGCCATCGAGAAGGTCGCCCAGACCACCGAGTACGCTGCCTTCTCCTTTGCCCTTTCCGAAGTAGCCCTTAGAATTAGATAAGATACGGTCAGACAATCTACTGATGGGCAAGGTCTGTATCCAGACTGACCCAGGGCCGATGAGCGAAGCAAAGAATAATCCCTCGCCACCAAATATCTTATTCTTTACTCCTTTGACAAACTGGATGTCATAGTCTACCTCCTTGGTGAAGCCGACCAAACAGCCCGTATCCACTCGCAGATGCTCCCCTACCACCAGCTCCTTTCTGACTATATAGCCACCAGCATGTAAGAATGCCAGGCCATCACCTTCTATCTTCTGCATGATGAACCCTTCGCCTCCAAAGAAGCCTCTTCCTAACTTCTTAGAAAACTCTATCCCAACTCGCGCCCCCTTAGCAGCACACAGAAAGGCATCCTTCTGGCAGATGATCTTATGTCCCAGCTGACTGAGATCAAGAGGGATGATCTTACCTGGATAAGGAGACGCGAATGACACTTGTGCCTTATCAGCACCTCGGTGGGTGAAGGCTGTCATGAAGAGCTTCTCGCCAGTCAGCACCCGCTTACCTGCTCCTAATAACTTTCCAAAGACACCTTCGTCTTGATCTGTGCCATCACCAAAGAGGGTTTGCATTTCGATGTCTTCGTCCATCATCAAAAAGCTTCCTGGCTCAGCAATGACTGTCTCATTCGGGTCGAGTTCGATCTCTACGTACTGCATTTCTTCTCCAAAGATTCGGTAGTCTATTTCGTGTGCATTCATACTCTTGTTCGTAAGGTTTTTAGAGGTTATTAAAATATGTGATCCAACAAATAAATCAGTAATGAATCCTATAAGTTCAGATAGTCATCATATTTCGATCAACGCACGCCTGCGCTGGATAAACGAAATAACAAACTGAGTCAAGCATTACTAACACTTTTACATTCATTACGTTTTGGTATTTATAATGGCTCGTATATATTCGAATCTATGCTATGATTCCGATGTGAATCATAGCTATGGCAAATGGTTTATGCCATTTTACGAGTCAAGTATCCTCAATTAAAATGACGTATCTTAGCTATGATATAAAGCTTTAATTCATTGACTTTCAGCGCCCCATGGAAATCATGACTTTTCGTTTTAATACATTTAAAGACCAAATGATAACATGAGAATGAGGATGTCAAGTTATCCGACAGCCCCCGTTACGATTAAACTCAATCTTGGACTACCTAAAAAGTAAATACGGACCATGAATCTCTACAAATACTGTATACCCATCTTAGCAGCGATACTCTTACAAGCTTGTCACAGCTCTTACCGTGATGTAGTGCTCCCACAAGAGAAATATGTCTCGGATGGGTATGGAGAAATCGCAGCAGATAATAATACCAACAGTTCTCATGATTTGAATCCAAGAGATGCTGGAGATGTGACAGAAGATCTGGTGACAATACTCACTAAAGTACCTGGCCTGAATGTAGCTGGCTATGGCCATAATGCTACTTTTCGTGTCGGAGGGCAGGCCAGCTTTTATGGATCATCCGATCCACTGTTCGTGGTTAATGGCAGCTCAGTAGGGTCTAACTTTTCCAATATTTATGACACAGTAGATCCTCGTGATATCGTATCCATCAGACTGCTTAAAGGGACAGATGCCTCAATCTATGGCGCTCGGGGAGCGAATGGAGTAATCGTCATAAAGACATCCAGTAAGGGAAGATCCTAAATAGATAATTGATATAGTTCCGTCGCTCATATTTATGATATTCAGTAGTCATAAAAAGCGGTTCAACATCTTCCTAACTCATTGATTATAAGCTGTATAAAGTTTAATTTAATTATACTTTTGATACAGTCTGTCTATCATAATTTAAAGCTACTGATAAAAGAGTAATCCTCGGTGTTCTTTCCGTAGAGTTACGGGACGGGCTTTTGAAAAGGAAATATCCCAAAAAAGAGGAATTAAAATCCTATAAGGTCCAACTGGCGACTCCCTATCAGAGAGTTGCGCGCCTTGTTCGAAAGTGAAAAATAGAACAACTTCTGAATATCACTAAATAGATAATTGAAAGAGCCCTGAGGCCCCATATCCATTGACTTCTATAGATGCAAACATCCTATGCAGTTGATTCGTACTGACGAAAAAACCTTAAGAAATGAAATAGCGTGTGGAATGTTTCTTGACCTATTTGAAATCTAAGAATCGCTGGTGATACCCAGCAAAAATACCAATACCACCTTTGACATTAGAGTAGATTTCAGATGGCTGTGTGATGCTTGAGTTATGGATGCCTCTTGATCTGTAGATCTCTACACTCTTAAAGTATTGATATAGATCTTCAGAGACCGTCATGACTCTCACCTGAATTCGCGGTGCCAGTTCTTCGTCGATATCAGATGACGATTGTGCGGCGAAGGATGGCGTTGTGGGTGTGATAAAACTTGATCGGTATGGATCGGCGTTATCACCATTATCTGTATAGAACACTCTTGACTGGAATGATTCATCTGCCAGTACCGAATCTGTATTATCATCTTGGCTGGTCAGCATCACTGGATTATCCAGTACCTGGTCAAAGGTGAAGTCTTGGTTGAATTGCTTGTTGTCGTCGACTACTTCCCAAACATAGAATTTAGGTGCATTTTCTTCATTGACAAATTCTAACTCTATCTCCGCTTCGTAATCTCCACTATCATTGAAACCCTCTGATTGGCTGGAAATAGTCGCAATGACAGGGTAAGGAATCGAACTCGTGGCTTCTA
Organism: uncultured Saprospiraceae bacterium; assembly: GCA_937929945.1. GTDB lineage: Bacteria > Bacteroidota > Bacteroidia > Chitinophagales > Saprospiraceae > CALFUK01. Next base: position 12,327 of record CALFUK010000002.1, on the reverse strand, counting down.
TGGATACAAATCCTTCTGCTGATGCCATGACAGTATAATCTATCTCATACTCTGGTCTGAAGATGTCTGATTGATACAGTCCTTCTCCCACGTGGTGTAAGGTAAATACTTCTCCAGAATCTTCATCTCTTACTCTGACTGAAGCATCCAAGACACCTGTGATGTTATCATCCTTATCAAATATACTTACTGAGTTCGTCAGTCGGACTGACATAATCTCACCAGGTAAAAATGCTGAGTTGAGTACGAGGACTGATTCAAAGTTGTCTTGATTGTCAGATAAATCCTTAGTACAGGACATTATGACTACAGAAGCCATTAATAAAACACAAAATCGCAAAAAGGTAGAGTTAGATATCATTTACTATAATTCACTACTAATTTAGACTTAAAATCACGCAAAAGTTACTTAAATAAGTAAAATTAACAATATGAAAGGCTTTGATGTGTTCCAAACTACCTTTACAGATAATTATTGAAGTAAAATCTGTGGGTTGACCAACGGCGTCCATTTAATATACGTCTTTATAAAGTGCTAAAACTCTAAATTGATACTGAAGTGCGGCATAATAGGAAACAAACTAACCTCCTCTTCTTGGAATGAATTATCAAGCACACTATTCTCGAAAAGATAGGTGTAGTAGACATTCTTCCTATTGTAGACATTGAAAACACTGAGGTCAAGTGTCAGCGTAGAAGACTCCAACCTCTTCAGCGCCTGTATACCGACATCAAGCCTGTGATAATCAGCCAGCCGTCTGTTATTCCTCCCCGAAGCTCTCAGTAGCACATCACCCTCCAATGACTCGTATTTTACGTCCGCTAACGTATAGGCGTCACCAGTACCATATACCCAGTTAGCGTGTAGATTGACCTTATCTGACAAGAAGTAGGTCGTCGATATAGAAAAATCGTGAGTCCTATCGTATTTATAAGGAAATGATTTACCTCCATTCAGTCCGCTGAAGCTGCGATCCGTCTTACCTAACACGTAGGTCATATCAAATAAGAACACACCTTGGGTCTTCTGCAAGGACAGTTCCACTCCTTTCGATTGGCTATCGCCCGATTGTACAAAATTCTCCCAGTCGCGATTCGTATCGAACTTAATCTTGATATCCGAAAAATTAAGAAAGGTGTGAAACAAGTCAAATGGTGATGTATATTCCACCACATTATTCATCAATTTGTAGTACGCTGCAATTTCAAATTTATAAGCATTACCTAATTTACCTCCATAGGCTATAGCAGCTTGGTAGGCATTCTCTGGAGGTAGATTCTCAGTAGAAGGTATCCATAATTCTGATGGAAGGCCAATCCCAGGATTGACTAGCAAATGCACGAACTGAGTCATTTTAGTCGCAGATAGAGTGAGTAAATGTTGGTCTCCAACTCTCTGCATCAAGGTCAGGCGCGGTTGAAACGAGTGATACTGTTTTTGCCTCACATAAAAACTGGTATACCGCAGACCAGTCTGAAGTGTCAGCCGGTCATTGATACTCCACTTTGACTCTCCATATGCATAAAATTCATCAGCAGTGATAAAGGGAGCATCATTGGCAAATTCTTGCTGATTGCCATCTAAAAATATTTGACTTTGCTTCAGCGTGGGGTTATACCTGTGATGATAAATTCCAGTCCCAAATGTCAAGTCAAGCGTATTATTCACAAAGAACTGGAACTCAGAATTGAGACCAAAATCTATGATTCTACTGGTAGCTGAAATATCCAAGGCATTAGCCTCTTCTATGGCAGTCGTATTTTTTCTGAATTCGAAAGCAGAGCGGGCATTGTATTGATAATCAGAGGCGTAGGCTGAGAACTTACTATACACGCGTTCATTCAGATTGTTATGCCACTGCAGACTCAGTAGCTGATTACCCCAGTTCAGCTTATCATAACTCTTACGATCTAATGCCTCAGCATTATTCATGAAATTCTCCGATTGATAGATTTCCAGGTTATCATTGCCTCGATAATAATTTGCTAAGATCTTATTGTCCTCATTGATCTGGTGGCTGAGCTTAACATTGACATCGTAAAAAGAAAAATCAGAGTCGTCAAAGTCCAGCAACTGCTCTATTGGCTCATTAAAAAATGTATTCACGATACTCTTGCGAGCAGAAATATTGAAACTGGTTTTTCCTTTAACTATCGGTCCTTCCGTATTTAGATCTATGCTGATGGGGCTGATGCCAAAGGAAGATTTATACTCATTCACATTGCCTTCATTCATCTTAAAGTCAATGATTGAGGACAGCCTGCCTCCGTATTTAGCTGGATAAGCATGCTTGAAGACTTGCACATTCTTTATCGCGTTCACATTGAAGATCGAGGTGAAGCCAAATACATGTGAAGTCTCGTACAGAGGCACTCCATCCATTAACATCAGGTTCTGATCAGGGCTACCTCCTCTTACATGAATGTTCTTCTGCCCTTCTCTACCTGACTGGATACCTGACAGCTGCATGACCTTATTTAGCGGATCACTTCCTAAAAATCCGAAACCTTCGATAAGTTGGTTTTGACTAAAGTAATAATTGAAATTAGATTCAGTCTCCAACTTTCTGGCATTAGGTGACTGAATAAGGATTTCATCAAATTCGATATTAGGTGACAGCTTGATGACGGCATTTTGTTTCTCTATATCACTTAGAGCAATTTTAGTCGAAGAGAAGCCAATATGAGAAATCAATAAAGAATCTTCACTTTCAATGGGCTTGAACCTGAATAATCCTATCTCATTCGATATCACACCCCGATTCCGTTTTCGATTTGAGATCGTGGCTCCGATCAATGGTTCGCCAGAAATACCGTCAATGATAAATCCTGAATAAACCTTGCTCTCTGTACGTTGCTTTCCGTTTTGAATCGCCTTAACACCGATAAGTAAGACACGATTATTTTTTTTGATTCTGTAGTTGAGAGAGAGGGACTGACTGATCTCAGTCATGAGATCTTGGATGGTATAGTTAGACTTATTCAGTTGCAGCTGTCGATGGAGTGGTACTCTCTCTTTTGAATAAGAGAATGTGATATCCGATTGTTTCTCGACAGTTTTGATCAGCTGTAGGAGGGTCGTACTGGACGTAGACAAATCCAAGCTCAGAGAGTTATCTTGACTTATCAGTAAGCACAGCGAGGAGCTACATAAATAGAATAAGACAAGAAGGAATACTCGTCTGGCCACGATATGGAGTATATTAAGATTACTTACTACAAGAAACGTTAGAAAGGGATACTTTATTAGCGGTAACCTTGGCACTACCACCAGTACTGACCGCTATCTCTTCTAAGATTGTTTCCAGCGAAGAATCCTTATAGGATGATGTGTAAGGGCATGATAGATCACTATTTGCATCTACTTCTATGACTACGTTATAATGCTGACTCAGGTCTTGTATGACAGCAGAGATACTCTCGTCCTCAAATCTTAGTTCACCTGACATCCAGCTCGCTACATTTTTACTATTTACATCTGATTTTACGATCTTACCATCCTTTAGTGATACACTCTCGTTAGCTGTGATGATCACAGATTGGCTGCCTTTAGATACTTTGACTTTACCTTCGGTGACAATGACTTGAGGTGTATCTGATAGCGTATTAATCTCGAACTCTGTACCTAATATCTCGACATCAAATTCTCCACTGCTGATGACAAAATTCTTCCCTTGCTCTGACTTAGCAATATCAAAATAGGCTCTACCTTCAAAGGCAATTTGTCTTTCATCTGTGAATTGAAATTGATCATACTCGACTGATGACCCCTTATCAAAAAATATAGATGAACCATCAGGGAGGTTGAGCTCTTTCTTTGCATCATAATTGAGCGCCATGAGACCTGTATCTATGGTAGACCCACTGATGTAGGGCTTGATAGCGAACAGAGCGATCAATAACACTGCTCCAGCCGCGGCGACCTTCATCAGGATAGGGAGCTGTCTCACAGGGGTCTGATCCTCTTCGATTAGATGATCTATTTTATTCCAAGCTGCAGATGCATCGAAGTCTTGATACCCCTTCAAAATACTGAAGTCAGCTTCCTCCGTAAGCATACTGGTTAATGCTGTAGAATTTTCATTATATTCTTCGATCCACATAGTTGCTTTTTTCTCTTCTGGAGATGAAAACATGTTTCTCAGGGATTTGACGATACTCATAGTAATCGCATTTTATTTAGTGATTCCAAATTTTTCCCGCAGTAATTTAAATGCTCTTCGCATTTGATTATCGACGGTTTTGACTGATATTTTAAGCTCTTCAGATATCTCATTGTAAGTTAGGCCATTTACTTTATTCATGACAAATATCTCCTGACATTTTGGAGGTAACTGTCGTATCGAACTTTGTAACTTCTCCTTCAAGATGATCAAATCTGCTTCATCCCCTACTGGGTCCTCAAAATATTTATCAGGAATGATGGTATCCAGTATTTCTTGCTTCCGCTTCCTCGATCGGATGATTTCGATTGATTTGTTCTTGACGGAGGTGAATAGATAGTATTTGACGTCCTTTTGCAGCTCTATTTTACCGTGGTTTTGCCACAGTTTCACCAGTACTTCCTGCACTACATCCTCAATATCCCCCCTATCTTGCAAGTATTTAGAGCAAAAATTGCAGAGAGGGTTATAATATGTATCAAAAATTGACTTGAACTGTGCTTTTGAAAGCTTCAAATGTTTCGTTTGTTTGAAAAAGACTCAAATATGATATCCTTTTGGTGAGTGTCAAAAACTTTCAGTGAAAATAACGTTTAGTTAAGCAGATCAATAATAAATAGCTAAAGATATTTATTGCAGAGTTTTCACCTTACCAGCATTATATCTATGTTACTGATTATTGCATTATTGTCAACATTAGCCCTAAATCTATGTTTCTCTCTTATGGATAAGCCAATATTTACAGTCATAGGGTATATTTTTCTCCTGTTAGGTTTTGTCTCAATCATTTTGTCAATCGTCGGTCTAAGGCTAAGCTTTCTCTCATTCTTAGAGTTTGCAGGACCTTTAGTGGGATTCATGATCAAAATCTCATTAATTATGATTGGCTTCATCATCATGTATATTTCTAAAACCATTCAGCAAGACAGGCTCGAAGAATAAGTATCTATTCTGATTTTAGGGGTATTACTGTGTTCATGTAGGGGTTTACCCATTGTTTGTATACCATAAGAGTGTGTAATGTTGTGTATATGTAGAGTCTATCAGCCTTTAGTAGCCCTTACCTTTGTGTCGTAATTAAAACTGCTAAAATTAATAATAAGCTAACACTACCATTGATTATGAATAACAACAATCCAATAACTTCACCATCGAAATATATACCCGCCGCTATAAATGCTGACAAATTGAACAAATTAGTAAGAGCGTGTATACTCTGCCTACCGTTGATGCTTATTGCCACGATGAGCTATTCGTTTAATGGAGCAGATATCATCACCAGTCACAGCGTAAGCGATGTTCTGGACAGCCCAAACCAGACAATCATTGGCTTTGGCTTCATAGAGAAAAAAATCCACCTCATCGCCTTATTATTCATGGCGTTTTTGACCTACATGGGCCATAGAGATCAAAAGATTCAGCCAGTATAAATGCAGACGTCTCGTGCATAGTAACTGATCCCTACGAATCTATTCGCATGAGTAAAATAACAGAACTGGATATTAACTTCCCAGAAGTGACACCTGACCAAGTGTATAATCTGTCTAAGCTTCCATCAATTAAGATTCTAACTCTTCAGCCAAGGCTTCTAATGTAACCCCTTTCGTCTCTGGCATCACAAACAGAACCCAGAGAAGCTGTAGAACCATCATAAACGCAAAAAAGCCAAAAATAGTGGCAGCTGAGAATGTACTAAGTACCACTGGAGTTACCATCGTGATGATCGCTGCAAAGACCCAGTGGGTGCCTGAACCAAATGACATTCCCGAATCTCTGACAGCATTAGAAAAGATCTCAGAGATAAAGACCCATATAACAGCTCCCTGACCCACTGCATGAGATGCCACAAAGGCCGTTACAAATGTGACTACTAATATGCCTTCTGCACCTGAAGCGAATGACCAGCATACACCAGCCAAGGTGAGAATATAGCCGATCGAGCCGATGATCATCAGCTGTCTGCGTCCTACTCTATCGATTAGATACATGCCTAAAAGAGTGAATATGAAGTTGACAATACCAATCGGAATCGATGCTTCCAGCACTTCTTCCGAGGCTATACCTGCTTGTTCAAATATTCTTGGGGCGTAGTACAGAACGAAGTTGATACCCGATAGCTGATTAAAAAAGGCAATCATAAATGCAAGAGAGATTGGCTTCTTATACCTTCCTGAGAAGAATCGATCAGAAGATGTAGTGATTGATTTTTTGATGTTGTTTATTTCTTGCTTGATTGCAGCTGTCGGCAGAATTTTTTCCAGTACTCTTGTTGCACTTGCCTCATCATTTTGCTGCAGTATCAGCCATCTGGGACTATTGGGAATACCAAAGACCATAAGCGTATAGATGATCGCTGGAATAGCTTCGACACCCAGCATAAGCCTCCATGATCCGGCTCCAAAAAAGTGACCAATCATGTAGTTAGATAAATAGGCCACTAAAATCCCAAAAACAATATTAAACTGATAGGTGGCGACTAATCTCCCTCTTTTATCAGCAGGTGCTATCTCTGATATATAAATGGGTGCCGCTACTGATGAGGCTCCTACGCCTACCCCACCTATAAATCTGAAGAATGAAAATAGATATGGATCTTGTGCTAGTCCAGAGCCAATGGCGGAGATGGTGTATAGTAATCCGATAATTAAAAGGGTCTTCTTACGCCCAAACTTCTGGCAGGGTATGCCGCCAAATAATGCACCGATCACTGTCCCCCATAAGGCCATCGACATGATGAATGTACCATGAAAGGAAGGTGATGTATTCCAAAGCTTCTGTATGGGCTGATCTGCCCCTGATATGACTATGGTGTCAAAGCCAAATAGGAATCCAGCTAAGGCTACTGTGATAGACCAGTAGAATAGATTGTTTTTCATCAGTATGTTTTAGTAGCCCTGTCATAGATAGTGCTTCCTAAATTTAATACTTTGATCTGACTTATCGCGTGTTGTTTAAATTCGAATTAAGCTGACACTCTTTTTTCTTGTGTAGTGGGAGAATAGATGTGCTTATACTGTCCTCTGTCGCGCTCTACTGTTTGACTATTTTGCTATAGTATGTATCCCCTTCATCTGACATCATGTCCAGGATATATATACCTGGCTCTATAATAGACAAGTCTAATGTAGTAGCACTTTGGACCTCTCTGATCTGCAGGACTTTATGACCTGATAAGTCGTACATCTGTAACGAAGAAATTGACATTCCATCTCCGATCAGGATATCTAAGAAGTCTCCAACAGGATTAGGATACACTTCTATCTTTCCTTCGAGAACATCATATGTCGCAGATGTCAGGTCTCCGCAAAAGGTCTCAAAAGAGCCTAACTCATTATCTGAAAAATCTATCACTTCCACGTCACATAGTGCTTCAAATTCTGCGGGATAAACCCCAGAAAGTCGATTTTTAGATAAATTGAGTTTAGTAAGCTGGCATAGGCCAGCAATAGAAGCTGGCAGTTCTCCTTTCAAATTATTGTTCTGAAGATTTAACTCCATAATTTCACTTCTTTCGTTTGTCGTGACTCCATACCATGATTGGATTGGATTTTCTAAAGACCATTGTATCAGCCATTGAGGCCCTTCAGTGGCATTATACAGGTCTACGAGTGATAAAGAATCCGAGCTAGCACAAGAGGATGACATAGCTGGCCCTCCTCCAGAGCATACATTCGATGATGAGGTAGCCACAGCTGGATCATTAGGATCACCTAAAGTTATCTCCGCCGATAACTGATCGCTCAATTGTAATAAGGGAAATGATTCGTCTTCTGGAACACCGATAATTTCAAAGCATAAAGTGGACAGCACAGTACCTGCCTCTAAAGTCACAATTTTTGCGTTTTGCTCAAACCAAAGTGTATTTAGAATGCCATCTTCTGGCTTATTGACAATTCCATCACAAGTATAGCTTGCTAAGGCTCCTGACTTGCATTCTACAAATCTCAGAACCTGATTATCATATTGAATAGCAAACTGAAATGAAAGAATGTCAGTAAAGTTACACACATACTGATCTGTGCAGACGACATCTCCTACGTTACCCTCTACTTCTGTGAAAAAGAATCCGATGCAGTCTTGATCATCACTGCATTCTTGTGCTTGAGCGATCGTAGCACAAAATAGTAACAGCAGCATCAGACTTATCGTAAGGATCTTATTCATATCAGTATAGCTTGGTTATTTAAAGAGCCTAAAGATACATATCTGTTATATATATATCTATTTGTCCATTGTCGTGGTAGATTTATATGTCAAGATATTATCTCAAAAAAGACAAAAAAAATTGGCGACTCTACCGCCAGAGCCGCCAATATAATAAGAACCGCCTCTCCTGAGATTAGAGGCGGTCTTCTATCCATTTTTAAAGTCTTCTACTACTCGATCACAATCATCTTCTTCGTCGCTGTGAAGTCTCCGCTTTCTAACTGGTAGTACAGCACACCACTCACTCGCAGCTCTGACTTCGTCAGCGTCAGCTCATTGTAGCCCTTAGCGTACTCGCCTTCGATGCGCTTCACTTCTTTACCCGCCAGATCATACACTGTCAGCGTCGCTGCTCCACCCTGTGGTAGCTGGAAGCCGATCGTCGTACTACTCTCGAAGGGGTTTGGCTGGTTCTGGAACAACGCGATCGCTTCTGATCCCGATGTCTCAAATACCATCTCTACTCCCTGTACTTCGTAGTCACTGCCGACGTATGCTTCTGCCTCCGTCTGGTTAGAACTGATGAACAGTGACTCTCGTAACTGTACGCTCTCCCTCGCTTCGAAGGTCAGTGTGAATAATACATCCTCTGATGAAGTACTCACAGCCTGCGCTTCGTACCAGCTCATCGTCAGCATATCTCTCATCTCATTCACATTCGTCTCGTCTACTGTGATCGCGCCTGACTCGATACTGCTCAAGCTCATACCACTGTGATGCAGGGTGAACTGGTAGCCATATACTTCGTCAAAGTCTGCTGAACGTACTTCTATGCTCACTCTTTCGCCTTTCTTAGCGATTCCATCTGCTGCTTTAAGCTGTAGCGTCTCATTGCTTCTCGTGCTCGACTTAGACAGTCCGTTCACATTTACATTCTCATTCACATCTCCCAGCTTGATGCCGATGAAGTCTTCATTCATCATGTCATCAGATAAGTCGATGATATTGATATCCGCTGTGAATGGCCATGGGTTAAGCTCATCGAAGAAGCTCTGGTCTTTCTTCACGAATAACCAGGGGCTCATGTTCGGTAGCTCATTCGTCACTCCTAAGATCAAGCGCTTCAGCTCCGTCAGATCCAGGGCACTCACTCGACCATCTCCTGATACGTCTGCTGCCAGTATCGTATACGGATTGTCAAATTGCTTCAGATCTATGATGTGCTGACTGATGAAAACTAAATCAAGTGTACTCACTCCATTCAGGTAGTCATCCGCTTTATCTGCTGTCATCTTGTAGTTATACGTCAGTGGATTATTCTCGAAGGCATAAGCTCCATTTGCATCCGTCATCGTCTGCTTTGGATATTCGCTCAGCCCACTCGCCGCTGCATTGATTTCTACATTCTCGATCATCTCCCCAAAGGCCGTCTCTACCTGACCAGCGATCATCGCCCCTGCTCCTGTATTTTCTCCGCCTTCGGTTCCTTCGTTGCCGTCGCCTGCATCTTCTGGACATGCGTTACCATTGTCGCCTAAGAGTAGACCTACTCTACAGAAGTCGCCATTGCCACTCGCATCCCACACCCAGACATCCAGATCCTGGAAGCTGCTGAAGTCATTACAGTTGAACGTCAGGCCGACCTGCTCTGCAAAGCCTTCTTCGCCTGGTCTCACTGGTGTCTCTCCTGATTGGACCAGCGTGAACTGTAAGTCCTCTGCCGCTGTACAGTTATCAAAACTGCCGAAGTCAAACTCCTTACCCCACACCGCTATCATGCCGTTATCCTGCATGAACGCTGTCGTCAGGCCACTGATACAGAATGGTGTCGGCGCTTTCTCATCGCCAAAGCTCACCACTGTTCTCGCACTTGACTCATTGCCACAGCCGTCTTTCACTCTCCATGTGATGATGTGCTCATCTCCTGGGCTTCCCTCCTGTGAGTTCATCGTCGCCTCTGGGCCTCTCGCTGTCTTCGTCGCTACCACCTCTCCGTCTTTGCTCACTGTGATGATCCACTGCAGTAGATTGCTGCCTGTCATCTCGCCACCACAGAAGTCACTCGCCGTAGCTGTGATCACTTCTGAGCCTGTACATGGTGTATCGTCTTCTTTCGTCGTCGCTCCACCACTCGTATTCACTGTGTATTCTGCTGGACCTGCGATCTCTGGTGCCGTATCGTCTACCACTTTGATCACTTGATCAAATGTGTAATAACCGTCTTCGTCTACGTCTGTATATCTGAAGTACACCGGATCCGTCACTGGGCCATACTCTGGACATGAGGCACACTCGCCTTGTGCCCAATCTTCTACTGCTTGGAAGCGGTCTCTGCCGCTGTCATTCTCATCATCAATGTCGCTGCCATTAGGATTGTACGTACACCAGTCTACTACCGTCCATCTCTGGATGATCTTCAGACAGGCATCACTCGCTCTCACTGTGTCTGACTCCATGCTGTAGCCTACTAAGCCACAGTCGGTATCACACCACACTGGCTCATCTGTCACCTCGTCTGGTGCACATGAGGCGGAGCTTCCCATGCTTACACTCACCGCTGTCTCAGTCACTTTACCTTCAGCATCACACTCTATGTTGATTCCTGACTCTTCGCCATCGTCATAGTGCTTTGGCCACTTGATCGTGTATGGATCAAATTTGCTGTCAGTCGTCACTGAGATCACTTGTCTACAGTACGCGTCTCCTGCATTGAAGTCGCCACTGCCGTCTGTATCTACGTACCACTCTCTGATCGTCTGACCACCTGCGCACACATTATTACCACGCTGCTCATTCAGTAGCTTCACTTCGTACTGGCGCTCGCCTTCACACGTCCCTCCGACCATTGCTGGCTCTTGCAGGATGTCTCCGTCGATACACGTCACTACTCTATCCTCACACAGTAAGGCTGGTCTTGACTTGTCTACCACATTCACATCGATCATACACTGATTCACATTGCCATACTCGTCTTCTACGATCAGTACGACTGTCACGATCTGACCTGCATCTGCACAGCAGAATTTGACAAAGTCTCCTGCTACTGCTACTTCTCCAATATTCTCTTTGTTTTTCTCACAGCCTGTCTTACCGACATCTTCACCTAAGTCTACTAACTCTGTGATCGGATCACAGCTCGTTGGCTTATAACCTACCACTACGTCATTACAGTCTCTTACCACTTCTTGCCAGTCTTCCATTCGGATGACTTTCACTGTCACTTTGCCACAGCCTGAGTCATGGCTCCCTTCGTCTAAGTCTTCTGCGAAGATTTTTGCCACGCCAAAGTCATCTGCTGTACCTGTCAGTGTCACCTGTAGACCTGCTTCACACACGGGTACTGGTGGTACGTCGTCTACTACGACTACATTGAAGGTCACCTCTGTGCTGTTGCCACAGTCATCTGTCACTGTCGCTATCACAGGGATCGGATCGCTGCCTAACCACAGGTCAGTCAGGTACCCGTTTTTCGCTACGCCTTCGTCTGTGTACCAGCTCGTCGTCAGATCGTCGTCACAGTTATCCAGTGTCTTAAGCTCTGGTAGTCTCAGCTTCGCTGAGCAGCTCCATGGCTCCACACTCGCTGTCACGTCGCTCAGCATTGTCACTGGCACATATTTACCGTCTACTAATTCGACCACCACTGGTGCGGTGATGTCTTTGATTTCTATAATCTGTCTCTGTGTCAAGGAGATATCTGCATTACACCAGTCAATCAGTGTCCACTCTCTGATGATCTTCTTACCCTGTCCACAGGCATCAAACTCGATGTCGGTGTAGCCTGATAGAACATTACAGATTCTGTCTACGACAGGGATCACTGGGTTCGTTCTGCCGATCGTATCTAAGCGAGTCGCGATAGAGTCTTTGAATACTTTATCGACCACTGTCTTAAGCACCCATAGCTCTTCTCCATTGATCACTTCTTTAATCATGGTATCTCTCAGCACTTGGTCTACTACGACTGGGATCGTATCGAATATCGTTACGATGTTCAATACTGTATCGTGCATGTCTA
>CALFUK010000001.1 GCA_937929945.1 uncultured Saprospiraceae bacterium | reverse complement strand
GTGCCAACTGATGCATGCCTTGCTCCAGAAAATCTCCGGAGCCAATCAGAATCTTACCCTTAGGTGGGTGCATGGCATCCTTCGGCTGAGTGAGGTAGTACTTGATGTCAGCAGGCAGAGAGACGATTCTTCTGCTCAGGGTGCGGAGGGGCAGGGGCAGGCTGTAATAGATTTTTCTGATCAGCATCATCTACTTACCATAGCTCGGTCTGATGAAATAGGTCAAGAGTCCGACGGCTAATAACGATAGACCCAAGAAGCTCTCGAGTGGACGCTCCACTAATAAATAACCCAAGACGACGACGCTGAAGATGATATAAATCACCTGTAGCACTCGTCCGAAAGGACTGCGAAAATTACCCTCTTTTGGCTTGATGTAAAATGAGGCAAATATAGTGACGGTACTCATCAGCTGTAGTAAGAAGCCAGCGTAAAGCATGACCTGCTCCAGCGATACCATCAGCGTCAGACTGATGCTGATGAAGGTCTGCCACCAGATAGCCCTCACGGGAATGCCAGTGGCTGATCTTTTGGCTATGGGAGCCCACAGTGGGTGCTCAGTCGCCATGGCATTGATCAGCCTGGAGCCGATCCAGATGTAGCTGCTCATGGTGGCCACCAGCTGGATGGCGATGCAGAGGCTGATCCAGAATACACCTTTGGATCCCAGTATATTACCGAAGGAGAGGGTAGCGACTTCTGCCTGGCCTTGGAGCTGATCTAAGCTGGCGTGCTTTAGCATGACCAGCTGCAGTACCACGTAGATGGCCGTTACCACCAGTGTTCCGCCGATCAGTGAGAGGGGTAGATTTTTCTTTGGGTTTTTGATTTCTTCGGTGATGTAGGCTGCCTGGTTCCAGCCTTGGTAGGCATAAGATACGTAGATGAGAGAGACGGCGAAGCCTGGCTTCCACAGCTCTTGGGTCCAGCTCGGGTCAAATGCGAGAGCACTGTCTACTTGGGATGACATCAAGAACCCAATGCCAATCAATAGTAAAACGAACAGGACTTTGAATAGACTGGAGTAATCTTGAAATGACCCACTCACTTTCAGATTGAAGGAGTGTATGGTGGATAAAATCAAGATGATGACGATGCCAATCCACTTGCCATACTCGCCTACACCCAGTGGAACGGATAGATAGTCCGCCATGGCCAGTGAGGCTATAGCGATGGGTGCTGAGAATCCTACTGTCATAGAGGTCCATGCATAGAGATAGCCCCATATAGGGTGGAAGATTCTGGACAGAAAGATGTAGTCACCGCCGGACTCTTTGAAGTGAGAGCCAAGCTCTGCGTAGGTGAATGCGCCAATGAGTGCGATGCATCCTCCAATGGTCCAGATCAGTATGATGCTCCAGGTATTTCGGATATCAGCCAGCTGGAAGCCCAGGCTGGTGAATACACCTGTACCGATCATGCTGGAGATGACTAGAGCAGTGGCAGTGCGAGCACCTATTTTATAAGTAGATTTTTCTTCCAACTGATGAAAAGTTTATAGTCGACAAACCCTTGTGAGTTAGATCAGTAACACACTTAAGAGAATGATGCAGCTTCGTCGTGTTTGCAAGGCATTTTGCATTAATCCTAATGATATGAAACGTCTATGACGTAGATAGTTAAGACACCCAAGTGGATGATTATACTTAGCTATTTGCTGATCGGCATTTCGCCCTGAAATTTAAACATATGAAAAGTAGTCAATATAGATCACTATCACGAAAAGTTTAGAAATTATGTGTGTTATTGGGATGGAAAGCTGAAAAGAAAAAAGCCCTCCCTGGATAACCAGAGAAGGCTCTAATGATTGTTTTCAATAGGATTCCTATTGCGTTTTGTATTCGATCTAATTATTGCGAATGATGAATTCGACTCTTCTGTTTTGCGCTCTACCCGCTGCCGTAGCATTGTCAGCTACAGGGTAGTCTTCTCCCAGTCCGCTGGTGCTTAGTCGAGTGCTGCTGATGCCTTTGCTCACCATATAAGCTTTCACTGCATCTGCTCTTTTTTGAGACAACATTCTATTAGCCTCCGCTCCGCCTTGGGCATCAGTGTGACCTTGGATCAGGACATTGATGTCTGGATACTCATTCAGGACAGCTACAGCCTCATCCATTTTTTCATAGGATTGCTGCTTGAATGTGGATTGTGAAGAATTGAACTGAAGTCCCTGAAGGCTCGCATTGAATCTTCGTGAGATTTCTGCGTTTCTCATCTTGAGCGCTTCCGCAGCGGCTTTGGCTCTGGCCTCAGCTTCTGCTGCTGCCTGCATTTTTGCCTCTTCTTCCGCTTTTAGCTTAGCCTCTGCTGCTGCCTTGGCGTCAGCTTCTTCTTTTGCTTTTTTTGCTGCTGCATCTGCTGCTGCTTTACGTTTTCTTTCTTCTGCTGCCACTCTCTCTCGCTCAGCTGCTTCTCGTTTAGCCTGAGCTTCAGCTTCCATTCTGGCTTTTTCCTCAGCGGCAGCCTGTGCAGCCATATCTTCCTGGCTCATTGGACATCCTTTGAATTTTTTGATACCAGGTATGTCAGGACACATGTCCTTGCTGTCACGGATGCCGTCACCGTCTGTGTCCATTTTTCTATTGGATGCAGATGCGGTTGACTTCGTAGGTCTGTCATTGTTGCTACACTGATCAAAGATGTACCTCACACCCAGCTGAGCATTCCATCGAGCACTGTAGGTACCTGTCTGGACAATGTTTCCTGGTGCTCCGGGATCTGTGAAATTATACTCCAGTGTCGTCTCTGGTGTACCAGGATTTAATCGGTTAGCTTGAATCAGAGAGAATGTATTACTTCCTACGAAGTATCTTCTTCCCCAGTTCTTATTGATCATGTTAGTGAAGTTGAATACATCAAGCGTGATCTGGAACTTGTGGCTGTTAACCATGATATCTTGCGCAATCTTCAGATCCAATACATGCTCAAATGGCGTACGAGAAGCATTAGGCTCTGCATAGTCTCCTCTTCTGGAGCTGAGGTAACCATCATTTTCGATGTAAGCATTTAGTGCTGACCACTGCTGTGCAGCAGTTGCTCCGCCTTCTATATCCACTAGATTGATGTCTGACTGATTAGCTGGTACATAGATCAGATCTTCGTAGCCTGCTGTATTAGATATGTCAGATACTGCTGCATTACCACCGCTGCCTCTGTAGGTGTATGAGAATGGTGAGCCAGACTGTCCTGTGTAAAACATAGAGACTGTCGTAGCACCAAAACTTGCATAATCAAATTTGTGACTTAAGAATGAGGTGATTCTTGATCCAGTGGCAAATGTTGATCTGGCTACTCTTGGGTTATTATTCCCATTCACACTCAGTACATTTAGCCAATTCGTGTTATTGATAAACCCTCTTCCGTCCAGAAGAGATTTAGCATCAGTATAAGAGTAAGCTATGTTGAAGAAAGTATTAGCTGAGAATTTTTTAGATGCCTGCACTGTGGCATTGATCGTGTATCCCTTGTTCGTATTAGTGACAAGCGTGATATTTTCGTATGTAGGTGAAATCTTGGTGTCAAAATCGATCACACTTCTGTTATCAGCTCCTGAAAGACTTCCAGCAGAATTAGGGCTGATGTTGATCTGTCTTACATTCATGTTATTAAGCGTCTTGGTATAGGTCAGCTCTATGGTACCATCCCATCCACCTGGCAGCCTCTTATCCATCGCTAAGCTAGATCTGAAGATCTGAGGATACTTAAAGTTTTCTGAGAATAAATCGACATCACCAGCAGGGCTCACATCAGAGGCAAAATTAGTGATCCACTCTTGTGGGTTACCAGTAATGGTTTGCTCACCGACGCCGACGCCTACAGCAAATGCACTGTTGAGTCCATTTCTGATAAACATACCTCCAGGCCATACCCAAGGAACTCTTGAAGTAAATACGCCAAGTCCTCCTCTAAGTTGTGTCTGGTTATCGCCATTCACATCGTAGTTAAATCCGATTCTGGGGCTGAGTAATAACTGAGTGCCAGGCACTTTACTTGCTCTCGCTCCTTCCAGATCCCATCCTGCTGATTGTAATACATTGACGGTATTATTATTGAAGTCAGTATTCTCTAATGGTGGTTCGTCTACAAATATGGGTACGTCCACTCTTAGACCTAAGGTCAATTTAAAGTCCTTGTTGACTTGGATTTCATCCTGACCATAAAAAGCTAATTGCATGGCATTGAATGCTGGGCCTAAATTCTCAGCCTCATCTCCTAATCTAATTTGATCTCCACTAAATGCTTGCTCATGCCCAAACAGGGAAAGATCCGCTTGATCTCCCGCTAAGAATCGATTCACATCATCAAAGAAATAGGATAGTCTTGGAGTGGAGAATATGGTAAATAAATTTTCGATTTTGAAAAATTCATTGTGTGTACCAAAGGTGAAATTGTGTTTTCCTTTGAACCAGTTAAAATTATTGGTGATGGTCACCACATCCTGATTCACAATATTGGAGTAAGAGAAATTATCTGTACCAATCGTGATTCTGGCGTTACCATCATTCAGTCTGATCTGTGGGAATGGATCGCCCAGTAATTCTCGATCATCCCTAACTGTGGTACGTCCAATAATTAAGTTGTTAGATGTGTTAGGGCCTAAAATACTTTTTAATTCTATGGCTGTTGAGTTAGTAGTAGAAGGAAAAAGGTATCCTGCATTACCGAATACTACACTGTTTTCATTTGGTGTTGGATGTATTTCGGTTGTCCCCTTTACATAACTGTGACGAGCCGTCAGTTTATGTTTGTCATTGATATTGTAATCGAATTTTAATAGGATTTTCTCACCGTTCGTGGTTTGATTGTTATTCTCAAACTCTCCTGCTTCATATCCATAATCAGTTCGTAATTTTTCTCTGATCTGGTTTAATGTTGCCAGGTCTGAATCACCCTGATAGTCAGCTATCAGAAATGGTCTTGGATTTTCGTCTCTCTGGATTTCGACATTTGCAAAGAAGAATAATTTATTCTTAATCAGTGGTCCACCGAGTCTTGCTCCGTAGGTTTTTGCTGTGAATGGAGCTAATTTAACTCGATCTGCATTTTCGTCAAGCGTAGGCGTCTTTCCAGATAGATTTTGATCTCTGTAGAAGTAGTAAGCTGATCCCTTGAAGCAGTTAGTCCCGCTTCTGGTGACAGCATTGATACCACCCCCAGCGAATCCACCAAGTGTCACGTCATAAGGAGCGAGTACCACTTGTATTTGCTCTATGGCATCTGGGCTGATAGGTGATATACCTGCCTGGCCTCCGTTCGTACCAGAGTTAGCCAGTCCAAAGACATCATTATTCACAGCTCCATCGACGAAGATGGCGTTGAAGCGGTTATTGACTCCTGAGAAGGAAATGCC